>JAGBTW010000110.1 GCA_017631135.1 Alistipes sp. | reverse complement strand
CACATTGTTATATATGGATGCAATGAGGTCGGTAGCGAGAAGGCGAAGGCTAAAGGGAGCCATGGCCTTGATAGCGGCGAGGCTGAAGCGTGCCGAGGTGCGCCAGCGGCGTATAGACCAGAAGGCCGCAGCCTTGATGCCCATCATAAGTAGGCGCTGTGTAACAAGGCTCCAAATACCGCAACCCATGACTGCCATGACGACAGCCACCGCACCACTGATGAGCGAGGCGAAAAATACAATCTTCGAGAGTAGCGCAAAGCGGAACTCGCGTGTGTACATCACCGTCTGCACCACGCAGAGCGAGTTGATGGGTAGCACCAAAAAGAGAACGGGAGCAATAGTCCAAATAGCGGGTGAGTCGTAAACCCTTGCGATGGGGTATGCCGCTGCAGTAAGTGCAGCGTAAAGCACTACCGACACCAATATATTAAATATAAGTACCGAGTGGTACTCCTCGTCCGTAGGGTTACTCTTGCGGATGAGCGTCTGCGAAAAGCCGCTGTCGACAATCGCCAGTGCCACCGAGGTAAAGAAGGTCATGATTGCCATAACGCCAAAGTCGGCAGGTGCAAGCTGTCGCGCCACGACGATGCTCACCACCATCTGCACGACCATAGAGAGGAGCTTCTCGCTGAAACTCCACGCCACGCCCTTGGCTACCTTATGCTCTAACTTCGACTCCGCCATCACGCCTTATCCAATGATGTTCTCCACCGCCAAGCGGTATGACTCCATGCCAAAGCCCATAATCGAGCCCTTGGCAACGGGGGCTATGAGCGACACATGGCGGAACTCCTCGCGCGCAAGGATAGAGGATATGTGCACCTCGACCACAGACGTGCCAATTGCCGCGATAGCATCGCGAATAACGACCGAGGTGTGGGTGTAGCCGCCCGCATTGAGCACGATGCCGTCGTAGTGGCCATCTGCCGCCTGGAGTTTGTCTACAATCTCGCCCTCGATGTTCGACTGAAAGTAGTCGATTGTATGTGCCGAGTAACGTGCGCGAAGAGCTTCGAGGTACTCCTCGAAGCTCTCACGTCCGTATATCTCGGGTTGGCGACGCCCCAATAGGTTGAGGTTCGCACCGTTGATAATTAAAATTTTCATCGTCTAATTTACTTTATCTGCAAATCAGAGTGTGAAATTTTATTGATAGAATGGTGCAGATGCAACGCTCGGCAAATTTTGGGGCGATGGGCTGTACTAATGCGTACTGCCCATTGCTTCAACAATTTGTTAGCGGCAGTAGATGCGCCATTATCTCAATAAAATTAATACTCCTTGGCTGTTGTCTCGCCCTTCAATACGCGAAGTGCGTTCTCTGCCAATGACTCAAGCTCGTTCTCGCCAGGGTAGATCTTGATGGGGGCAAGGAACTTACAGTAGTCAACGATGATGTCGTTAACGCAGTCGTTCCAAGCGATACCACCAGTGAGAAGGATAGCGTCAACCTTACCCTTCAATACCACTGCCATCTCGCCAATCCACTTGGCAACAGAGTATGACATGGTGTCGAGCATAAAGCGTGCCTCCTTGTCGCCACCAGCTGCGCGTACCTCGTTCAACTCCTGAACGTTGTTGCAGTTAACATGGTCTACAAGACCACCCTTACCAGCCAAGAGCTTCTTGATCTCGCTCTTCTCGTACTTGCCGCTGAAGCAGAGGTCTACCAAGTCACCTGCGGGCAATGTACCTGCGCGCTCGGGAGCGATAGGACCGTCACCATCCAATGCGTTGTTGGTGTCGATAACGCGACCCATGCAGTGTGCCGATACAGAGATACCGCCACCCATGTGTACTACAACGAGGTTGAGCTCCTCGTAGGGGCGACCTACCTCCTTGGCATAGCGACGTGCGATAGCCTTCTGGTTGAGGGCGTGGAAGATAGAACGACGTGGGCACTCCTTGAGACCGCTCACGCGTGCCATATCCTGAAGCTCGTCAACAACAACGGGGTCTGCGATGTATGCCTCAACACCTGCAGCATCAGCGATGCGACGTGCGATGAGCGCACCGAGGTTGCTGGCGTGCTGACGCTTGGGGGCTGTGAGGTCGGCAATCATAGCCTCGCCAACGCGGTATACACCACCCTCGATGGGACGCATAAGACCGCCACGACCGATAACTGCATCCAAAGACTTGAGCTCGATGCCATCAGCCTTCATTGCATCAAGGATGATCTGCAAACGCCAGTCGAGCTGGTCAGCAACAGATGCAAACTGTGCAATCTCCTCTGCAGAGTGGCTGAGCTTCAAAGTCTTAACCTGTTCCATATCCTCGAACACAGCAACCTTTGTTGATGTAGAACCAGGATTGATGGTTAGAATTCTATATGCCATAGTTAGAATTTTTCGGTTAAATTAATAAGGTTTATTTTGCTGACAAGCAAGCCAATGCGATAGAGTACAACTTTGTCTTTGTTGAGTCACCGCGAGATGTCAACACGCAAGGAGCAGTAGGACCTGCAACCATAGCTGCCAACTCTGCGCCACCGAACTTCGAGCAAGCCTTGAAGAATACGTTACCTGACTCGAGGTTGGGGAACAACATACAGTCTGCGTCACCAGCAACGGGGCCTGTGAGCTTCTTGATCTTAACTGACTCCTCGTCGATAGCTACGTCGAGTGCCAAAGGACCCTGGAACAAAGCGTTGCCAAGCTCACCTGCCTGACCGAGGTCAGAGAGCTCCTTTGCCTCTACAGAGCTAACAACCTTGGGAAGCAACTGCTCGCTGGGAGCCAAGAGTGCAACCTTTGGCT
>JAGBTW010000109.1 GCA_017631135.1 Alistipes sp. | reverse complement strand
TGCGAAGCCGAGGGTTGGCAAGTAGAGGTCCTCGTGTGCAACGCAGGCATGTTGCTATTCTCCACGCTCCTACGCACAGAGCCCAAGCGCCTCGAGACCATCGTTGCGCTACACTGCACAACGACGACGCTCCTATGTCGCTACTTTGGCGAAGTCATGAAGCAACGTGGCAAGGGTCGCATACTACTTATGTCATCATCCACAGCGTGGCTACCCTACCCAACAATCGCGCACTACGGAGCTACAAAGGCATATATCAAGAACCTCGCTTTTGCGCTATGGTATGAGCTGCATCGCCATGGTGTAAGCGTCACTGCGGTGTTCCCTGGAGCTGTGGACACGCCATTCTACAACCTGCGCCCCACATGGCGCAAGTGGTTCGTGCGCCTTGGCATCATGCACCGCCCCGAGACTATTGCGCTCCGTGGCATAAGGGCTATGATGTGTGGCCGTAGAAGGCTCACACCAGGACTATTCACGAAGTTCGTGGTGGTTGTATGCGCAATACTGCCAGCACGACTACTCGACATCATACTGCGCATACCCCCAATCACAAAACTCCTAAACCGCGTCTAACCCTCGACAAGCTTGCGGAGCATAGCCACGCTAACATCGCGGAAGTCATCAACGATGATATCTGCCTCGGTGTTACGCAAAAATTCACGATCGAAGGTTGTAGCCAGTGCCACCACCTTGATGCCCGCACGCTTGGCAGACTCTATGCCCGCCTCGGCATCCTCAAACACCACACACTCACAAGGCTCAACACCGAGCTTCGCCGCAGCGGTGAGATATATCTCGGGGTCGGGCTTACATCGCGTAACCTCATCGCCCGCAACGGCAGCCTTGAAGTAACGACGTATATCACACTTGTCGAGCACAAAATCGACATTTGCCCTATAGCCTGACGAACCCACAGCTGCCAACAAGCCCTCGCGCTCACTCTCGGCAAGGAACTCCACAAGACCTGGCTGTGGCACGATGGTGGGTGCATATATCTCGCGATAGATAGCCTCCTTCTGGTTGCCAAGCTCGCGCACACCTACCCTTGCAACGACATCCGCAGGCATAAGCTCGCCCATAATATCGTCATTACCCTTGCCAAACACGCGACTCAACTCGTCGAACGTGCGCTCCACACCATAGCGGCGAAAGAACTCGGCAAAGGCCTCACGGTGCACCTCGAGATTATTAACGAGCACACCATCCATATCAAAAAGTAAACCCTTAAGCATAATAGTACTATTATTTGCCACAAAGATAACGAAAAATACAATTTGTCAGCTACATCAGCAACGTCTTATCGCACCTACAAAAACAAAGGGGAATGTTCAACAAGATTTGAAGCAGTCCCCTTTCGGTAAGAAGTTGTATAACAAGAGCTGATTTTGAGCGCGAGCATATTTGTTGAGAGAATAGTGCAGATACAACGCTCGGCGAATTTCGAGGCGATGGGCTGTACTTAAGCGTACTGCCCATTGCAGAGATAATTCGTTAGCGGCAGTAGATGTGCTATTATATCAACAAAGAACGACAAAGTAGCCTTGTTAGACAGCTTCATATTATTCTTTAACACATCGTATAGGCATCGCATTAGCTCGCTGCATAGCGCGCGCTGTCTCTATGCCGTTCCATGTGCGAGTATTGGTGTTAAGATTGAAATACAACGCCTTGGCATTGTCGCCATCGGTTGTTGCACTCCAGTAGTAACCCGACCAAGGCACAGGGAGCTCCTCATTAACATTCATATTATCGAGACGACCATCGAGGTAGTTGCGACGACCAGCAGCCGAGAAGAAGTGTGACTCTCCCGTAGCTGTATCCTCAAGCATCCATCCGTACATGGGCTGCGCCTCTGCCCAGGGCATGTCGTCACTCGCTGCTGCGATAGTCAAGGTCTCAAACACCGAGCTATCGGGCACACGCCATCCTGCGGGACAGGGGTCATAATCACTCTTTGAGGCGGCGCTCCACAAGGCATTATCGTGACCATCGTTAAGCCAGTCGTAGCCATTGTCGGGGTTGCCAATAACAATCGACACAGGATTTAGTGTACTCCAAGCCACGCTACCACCATCTTTAGATGCAACATAGTCGAACTTCACCTCGTTGTCGCTTGCATTGTAGAGTATATCATCGTAGTTAAGCGAGAAGTTCCAGTCGTTAGGACCTACGATAGGCTCTTTGCGTCCCCACTGGTAGTAGAGACCATAAGAGCGCGCTATCTCGTCACTATTAGCGTTACCATTATTATTGGTATCAGCACCAAGGTTGTGGTTCATAATAGTCTTGCCATTGAGCGAGAATGTGTTAGCATCTGCCACAGGGTCGTTGTTTGTAACCCATATATGCCAGCTCCAGATAATCTCACCCGCCTCGTTAAATGCACCGATAAGCGCATTACCAGGCACCAATGTCGAGAGCTCGTTGCCATCGTCATCCTTTGCGGGAGCGATATAGAATGTCGCATAGCCATCACGCATATCGAGGTACTTGACCAAGCCCGAAGCGGTCTGCCACAACAACTTAACCTCTGCCGTAGCGAGCTCCACAGAGCCATTACCGCCACACATGGGGTTAAACTTATAACGCGTCGTAGGCTTGCATGCAACATAGCAGTTTGCGGGCGCTTTGCTAAAGTCAACCTCGTTGGGCACAATGGCGAGATATACGCTCACCGTCGTGGTGTCA
The DNA here is from genome assembly GCA_017631135.1 of Alistipes sp. GTDB lineage: Bacteria > Bacteroidota > Bacteroidia > Bacteroidales > Rikenellaceae > Alistipes. The sequence continues at coordinate 10,679 of JAGBTW010000109.1, read as the reverse complement.
CCCGTAGGTGTATAGCCCTTGAGCGACATTGTGCCGCTCTCCTCCTCTTCATTATCGAAGGTTGATGGCGCGGTGACGGTGATGGTGGCGGCATACATATCTATCTTATCCACCACCCAGCCCTCGGGAACGCTAACAACCTCTAACGAGGTGATGTTGCGGCTATCGAAGGTTGTCGTACCCGTCTGACCAGGCATAGCCACAAGGATACTCTGCGAGGGAACGACAAGGGTGTTTGTCTCCTCACGGCTGCACGACGACGCAACGACAGCGGTCGCCAATGTCACAATTGCGCAAATATGAAATAATACTCTGTTCATATATCTTTATTCATTTATTTCTATCTCTATGATGCTTATGGCAGCATCGGTGCTCTCCTCGAGGAGCGATACAAGCAACTCCGCCTCGTCATTGCTATCGAACGTGCCAAGCACAAAGCCATCGCCCTCCTTTGACACACTCTTGCGGGGTGCTTCGTTAGCAATCACCGCTCGCACATCCTCCGAGAGCGCCTCGCCACTAATCTTAATCATATAGCGCTTGCCCGCCACAGCGACATCGACACTCTCATCTCCATCGCGCTCCGCACGCGTGATGTTCACCATCTCGCCATTGAGCCAGCGACATATCTCGGGAGCCTTGAAGCCCTTCTCCTTAAGGAACAACTGCGCCTCGTCGGCATCATGGCGCGTAGCGAAGCCACCAGCATAGTATATGTAGTTACCCGTCTCGCTACGAGCAATATAGAGTGGCTGCACGCCCTTGAATAGCGTCATAGGCTGCTTGCTGCGGAACTCACCAAGGCGTATGCGATAGATTGTGCCGCGCTCATAAATCTTAACCTCGGGAATGGGGTTTGTATCTTTGTAGTAGTTAGTTCGACCAATGATTATAGGCTCGTAGTCGATGAACAATCTGCGCTCGATGCTCAATGGTTCGAGGCGATAGTTCACATCCATCGTCTGCACCGAAGCGATAGAGTCGGCAGCCTCCTCGAGCTCCATGGCGCGAGCAAACTCCTGCTCAAAGCTGCGCAGCGTGGGGCGACCAAGAGCATAGTGCATGAGAGCATCGGTGGCGTAGTAACCAGCCTCGCGCGAACACTCGCGACGCATCTCGGTAAACTCATCAGAGGAAGCATCGAGCAGGTCGTAGCAGTGATCGTGCTCCAAGACATAGCCATAGGCGTAGTATTTCGTGTCGAGAATATGGTTCCAACGACTCTCAATCTCCTCGGCAAGAGTCTCTGCCTCGCCCTGAAGAGCGTGGAATAGTGCAAAGAGTTCATCGGCCTCTACCTCGCTATCTGTTGTGCGATAACTCTCCGCAGCCGCGCTCATACGAGCATAGATGTCGTTATACTGCAAAACGAGCGTATCCATCTCCCCATCTTCGCGCTGTGCCTCGAGCAACTCGGCATAGTCCTCACTGCCAAGCACACTCTTTATGCAGTGGTTATCCACGAGGTTGCGATACTTAACTACCTCCTCTTTCACACCCTCCATCTCGGTCATTGCCAACTCGATAGGTGCGTTCATCTGAACCAAAACCCACTCTTGCTCCATGGCATTGATGCGCGCAATGACATCGCCACGCATAGTGCGGATGTCGAAGACCATCTGCTCGAGTTCAAGTATGCGATCCGAGAATGCGGTATAGTCCTCCGCAGAGGGCCGCTCACCCAAAGTATTGAGGCTGTCGGCATAGATGCGGAAGTTCTCGCGGACATCGCCAAGAACCATCGCCACAGAGTCCTCTCTCAACTCCAACTCTCTATCGACATGCTGCAACTCAACATACTCGGGGTTGTTACGCAAATCATCTGTAGGGTTTTGCAACTGCGCAAGCGCCACAACCGAGATGGTCAAGGCGACAACGACTGTTGCTATGCGAATTACCTTTTTCATATATTGTTCTACTCTTTAGCTCGTCACCCCACTATCCCCATGAGCGGATGAAGAGCAACTGTATAAATCCAAAAATCTCTAAACGACCAACAAGCATAAGAAGCGTCGAGTTGAGCTTCAGCACCGCTGGCAAATCTGCAAAGTTAGACATCGAGCCCACCTCGCCAAAGCCTGGACCTACGTTGCTTATGCAAGATATGGCTGCAGTGAACGATGTTGTTAGGTCGAGGCCAAAAATGGCGTACACAATCGTGCCGAGCAGCGCCACCATGATGTAAGCCACTATAAACGTGAGCACGAGGCTCAACACGCCCTCATCCTGCACCACGCCATCCACCTTTGTGCGTATCACGGCATTGGGATGCAACTGCACCCTCATGCGATTGCGGATAATCTTCGCAGCGATAAGCATGCGGTCAACCTTCATACCTCCCGATGTAGAGCCTGCGCAACCACACACTACAGAGAGGAATATCAGCAATATAACTGCCAATGGTGTCCATGTGTTGGTGTCGGCCGTAGCAAAGCCCGATGTCGTTGTTATGCTAACAACCTGGAATGCCGAGTGGCGCAACGACTCACCCCAAGAGCTATAAGTGCCATTAGCAAGCAGGCTGAAGGATATAACCAGCGAGATTATGACCATCATGCCTATGAATGTACGAACGACCTCGGAGCGGAAGATATTGTTTCTGCGACCCGTCATTGTGGCATATAGAACACCAAAATGTATAGCCGAGAGTGTCATTGCAACCATGAGTATTCCCTCAATCACGGGGCTATCCCAAAAGCCTATGGAGAGGTTCTTGGTGCTGAAGCCACAAGTACCACACGCCGACATTGCCTGTGTAACAGAGTCGAACCATGTCATACCCGCCACTTTGAGTGCCAAAGTGGTGATTACCGTGAGACCTACATAGACCATTGTCAAGATGCGAATGATGACCCTCGAGCGATAGTGGAAGTTATCCTTGGCAATTGTCGAGAGCTCCACATTGGAGAGCATGTGACGGCTACGACCCATCGAAGGCAGGATGACCAACGCGAACATCACAACGCCGACACCACCTATCCATGCTGATGCCGAACGCCAAAAGAGCATGCCTCGAGGCAAGAACTCAATGTCGTTGAGTATCGACGAGCCAGTGGTTGTGAAGCCCGACACACTCTCAAACCATGCGTTAATCGCCGTAAACTCGCCACCCCAAATCAAATATGGGAACATGCCCACAACACACGCCACAAGCCACGAGCCCACAACGATGGCATATCCCTCCTTAATCTTGATATCCTCGGCCTTGTCGGCAAAAATCAGTGGGAAGAGACCAAGCAATGCTGTGAGGAACGACGACAACAATAGCGGGTAGTATGCCGAGTCATAGCCGTTGAGCATAGAGACAATAGCAGACAAAAGCATGAATGCCGCAATGAATTGCAGCACCATACCAATGTAGCGTATAACGACATGTACTCTCATACCCTCTACCCTTGTTGTTTACTTTGTAAATTTATTGATTAGCTGTGCGATACGGTCGCGGAGCGTAGCTATCTCATCACGACAGCCTATGCCCTCGTCAAATGGCATCTTGTAGGTGAGGTAGTCACCCAAACTGCGGTTGATGCGCAATATGGGGCGCACAAAGTAGTGGGTAATGAAGAAGTAGAACATGATGACAATCACGACCATCACAATCAGCGAGATGAACACGGGTGTCACCGCGCGACGTGCCGTATGGCTCAAATTGTTAACCTCGGGACCCAACGAGTTATGCACACCTGTCATATACTTCGTAATCTGCTCCGCAGTGTGCTCATACTCGGGTTTATACTCATTCACATACCACTCGTGCGTAGTTGGGGCTACGCGTGTGCTATCGGCCAAAGCCATCGCTATTGAACGATGCACATCGCCATTTATGTACGACACAGCGAGCTCGTTCACACGATTGGCGCTCATAACCAACGTATCGGCGGCCATGGGTGTCTCGGTGCGCTTCATCTTGCGCTGTGCCAACGAGGTAGAGTGCGACAACTGCGCCACAGACTCCTCGCAACGCTGGCTATAGCTCTTTATCACCTCCCACTTACCACTCGCCACAGCAAGCGTAATCATCACGTCATTCTGCTCGTTGAGTGCCGTGAGCATATCTCCCGCAAGCTCAACATTCTCCTTGCTGGCAAGAAGAATCTCCTCCGTATCTTGACTTACTCGCTCAAGCTCCAACAGCGATATTGCGCCCGAGAAGAAGAGCAGCAACAACAGAGACATAAACGCAACCCTCATACGGCGGGTCACGCTGTTTATGGTGAATATCTTTTTGAACAACTTTATCACAGTGCTACAATTTTGCATTAGTATTAACTCGACAAAAGTAACACTTTTGTGTTAATATTCCAAAAATTAGGCTATCAATGTCGCACTAATATCTCCATTTGCATCGATACTCTCGAGGCGCACAGGGCATATCGTGTTGATAACATCGGCGTTATATGGCACTGCAACACGCAGGTAATTATCTGTGTATCCATACATTATGCCATCGTGATTGGTACTCTCGAACAACACCTCGCGCACCGTACCGAGATACTTCTCCGAAAAGGCGCGATGCAACTTCGCAGACAACTCCTCGAGGCGCGAAACACGCTCCGTAGAGATGCGCGACTGCACCTTGCCTGGCATAGTGACTGCAGGTGTGCCTGGGCGCTCCGAGAATGGGAAGATATGCAAGAACGATGCACCCACCTCCTCGAGCAGGTTGTAGGTCTCCATAAACTCCGCTTCACCCTCGCCTGGGAAGCCCACAATGACATCGACACCAAGGAAGGCATCGGGCATCAACTCGCGAATCTTTGCAATACGCTCGCGATAGCGCTCCGCAGTGTAGCGACGACGCATCAAACCGAGGATGTGAGTCGAGCCACTCTGAAGGGGAATATGGAAGTGAGGAACAAATTTAGGTGAGCGGGCGCAAAACTCTATAATCTCGTCTGTTATAAGATTGGGTTCAATGCTCGAAATACGATAGCGCTCTATGCCATCTACCTCGTTCAACGCACGCAACAAATCGATAAACTTTTCGCCTGTTGTGCGACCAAAATCACCTGTGTTTATACCCGTAATAACAATCTCTTTTTGACCCGCTGCAGCAATCTCCTTTGCCTCGGCAACAATATCAGCGATGGGCATATTTCGGCTCGAGCCACGGGCATAGTGAATAGTGCAATAAGCACACTTGTAGTCACAGCCATCTTGCACCTTTAGGAACGAGCGTGTGCGGTCACCCGACGAGTAGGCAGCAAAGAAGCGCGTAAGGTTCTCAACCGAGCAACTGTAGACCTCCGCACTACCTCTCTCTTTGAGTTCAACGACTCGTTTATATAAATCGCCTTTATCGTTATTACTCAACACAATATCCACACCCTCAATTGCAGCGATAACCTCGGGCTTAAGCTGTGCATAGCAACCCGTAACAGCGATGATTGCATTGGGGTTACGACGATGTATTTTACGGATTATATTACGGCATTTCTTGTCGGCATGCTCCGTAACCGAGCAGCTATTAATCACCGCCACATCTGTGGGCTCTGATGGCTCGACGCGCTTATATCCGCCGCGCTCAAACTCGCGTGCCAAGGTTGACGACTCCGAAAAATTGAGCTTGCAACCCAAGGTGTGAAAACTAACCCTCTTCTCTTGCATAAATTCAAAGTTTACAATTTCATTGTAGCGCCCAAACAGGGGCTTTCAGAGGGCGAAGTTACAAAAAGTTAACAGAAAGTGAAAAAAGATTTCGTTGTTACGCAAAAAAAAAGTACTTTTGCAAGTTATTATTACAATAGGGATGTTTCGCATTTTTGAGGATATAATGGTTTATGGGCACCTTGCAGACGCATTTATCGTGTGTCTGCTCTCGGCCATAACATGTGGCATCGTAGGCAGCTACGTTGTTGCACGACGCATGGTATTCTTGAGCGGAGGTATCACCCACGCATCGTTCGGAGGCTTGGGCGTTGCGATATATGCGGGCGTCAACCCACTACTCGGAGCTCTCATGTTTGCATCGTTGGCATCCGTTGGCGTGGAGTACGCCTCGCGCAATGGTCGCATACGCGAGGACTCGGCAATAGGCATCATCTGGTCTGTGGGTATGGCAATAGGCGCACTATTCATGTCACTAACACCAGGATATGCCGTAGAGCTTCCGAGCTATCTTTTTGGCAGTATATCACTCGTTGACAGCTCTGATATAAAGTGGCTTACAATGCTTATGTTAACGGTCACTTTAGGAGCATTATTATGGGGCAGACGAATAATGTATATGACCTTTGACGAGGAGTACGCTCGTAGTCAAGGCATCCCCGTTGCCGCGATGGCATACCTCATGTCGGTGGTTGTTGCAGTGACGATTGTACTATCAATCAAGGTGATGGGCATAGTATTGCTTATGTCGTTAGTCACCATACCCACGGTGATTGCGAACACCCTAACCAAGGAGTATCGCTTGATTACCCTACTCGCCGTAATAGTTGCCGTCGTGTGCAACATTGCGGGTTTTGTGATGAGCTACGAGATTGAACTACCCTCGGGCGGAGGCATACCCACAGGTAGTTGCATTATATTTTTGCTTTCGATGATGCTGTTGGGCGTAAAACTCTACGACGCTTGTCGCCGCAGGGCGCTCCGCAAAGGTTGAAGGCACACTAAACATAAGATATGAAAAACAGTAATAGCACCATACTCTCGCTTTTGGCACTCCCGCTCCTCGGCTGGTTCACCCACCTTGCAGCGGCGAAGCTCCTCGACCTTATCGACCTATCATGGACGGTGGTGACCATTCCGCTATGGATGGCCATAGCTCTTGTCATCATCTCGATGCTCATGGTACGCGTCTATCGCCTTGTCATCAAGGCATACATGGGTCCCCTGGCTGCGACATTCTTCATCGTGCTCTTCATCCTCCTGATGTACTTCGTAGGGCGCTATATCGACGAGCTCACGGGCAAGGGTCTCGACTTCTTCACCATCGCCGAACTTGTCGTCTGTGCCACAGCAAACATGATCCCGCTGGGTCTACCCTTGGCACTGCTCTTATCCTCAATCATGGCATTAGGAAACCTTGGCGAGAACTACGAGCTGCTTGCGATGAAGTCCTCGGGCATGCCCATCATGCGAATACTACGCCCGCTGATTATCATTGTCGGCATAATCTCTGTTTTGAGCTTCTACCTCACCAATGACATCGTTCCTGCGGCCAACAAACGTATGTACGAAATCATGTTCGACATACGCGCACAGCGCCAGGAGTTGCAGTTCCAGGATGGCATGTTCTTCAACGGACTCCCCGACATGAGCATCCGCGTTGAGCACCAAGACGAAAAGACAAATCGCCTCGATAGCGTCATCATCTTCGACACCCGAAGCGCAAATGGCGACATGACAACCACCATCGCCGAGTCGGGATATATACGCATGTCCGAGGACAAGGCGTTCCTCTATGTCACGCTGCACAATGGTCGCACCTACGAGCACACGCGCAGTGGTCAGTGGTACGACAAGAGCAGCATCCGCATCCACGAGTTTGAGCGTCAGGATGGCACATTCCCCATCGACAAGGTGGGCACTCCTTCGGGCGACATGTCGAGGGAGTTCACCGAGTCGCGCACACGCAACATGAGTGGCTTGGAGGAGCTCATGGACTCGCTACAGCTTCAGATAGATTACTATAACATGAAGAGCCTCACGCCATTGGTTAAGCGACAGGTGTTTGCACAGGATACGACAATCTTCCCTGACGACAGCCTGCATATAGACCGCAGAGGCTTCACACCCATAAACTTCTACGACTCGATATCGAAGCTCTCTATTCGCGAGCGCGCAAAGGTGTACCAAACAGCCCACAGCAAGGCACGCTCGGCACAGGGCTCATACACCTACGACGAGCAGTCGTCGAAGATACCCCTGACGCAGTTCTACCTCTCAATGAGCGAGTGGCACCGCAAGCTCACAGTACCCATCACCATCATCATATTCTTTATGTTTGGAGCACCCCTTGGCGCCATCATCCGCAAGGGTGGCTTGGGTCTGCCCGCTGGTATTTCGGTCATCTTCTTCGTCATCTTCTATGTTATCAGCATCTGGGGTGAGAAGATGGCAAAGGAGGGTACATGGGAGGCTCTATATGGCATGTGGCTGCCGATACCGATATTCATGCTTGTGGCAATATACCTCACCAGCAAGGCTACTAACGACTCGTCACTGCTCGACACCGACTGGTATGACGTTCGCATGCGCCGCATATCAAAGCGCATAGGTAAGTTCTTCAAGCGCAAGAAGAAGTAATAATTAAAAAGATAAATATATGGATGCCAAGAGTTTAAGAATAGTATTTATGGGCACGCCCGAGTTTGCCTCTACATCGCTCAAGCGCCTTTATGAGGAGGGCTACAACATCGTTGCCGTTGTCACCACGCCCGACAAGCCCGCAGGTCGCGGACAGAAGGTGCACGAGAGCGACGTTAAGTGCACAGCGCGCGAGTTGGGACTCCCCATCCTTCAGCCCGAGAAGTTGCGCGACGAGGCGTTCCTCGCGGCACTCAAGGAGCTCAACCCCGACCTCGGCATCGTCATCGCCTTTCGCATGTTGCCAGAGGTTGTGTGGGCAATGCCCCGCCTCGGCACGTTCAACCTCCACGCCTCGCTACTGCCCCAGTACCGCGGTGCTGCGCCCATCAACTGGGCTATCATCAACGGCGAAAAGGAGACTGGCGTAACAACATTCTTGCTCAACCACGAGATTGACAAGGGCGCTATCATCGAGCAGGAGGCAACACCTATACTCCCCGAGGATAACATCGGCACGCTCTATGACCGCCTTATGAACATAGGCTCGCACCTCGTAACGCGCACCGTAGATAAGCTCGCCGAGGGCAACTATACAACCATCGAGCAGATGCACATCGACGAGACAACGCTCAAGCCCGCGCCCAAAATCTTCAAGGAGGATGGTCGCATCGATTGGTCACGCAACGCCGAGGATATACACAACCTCGTGCGCGGTCTCTCGCCCTACCCCGCTGCGTGGACACCTATATATAAAGATGGCGCAGAGGGTGGCTCTGCAAAGATTTTCACCACACGCTTCGAGCTCTGCAACCACAACGCCACACCTGGCACACTCAAAACTGACGGCCGCACCCACCTCGCCGTTGCCGCCGCCGATGGCTGGGTCTATATCGACGAGCTGCAGATGGCTGGCAAGCGCCGCATGCCCATCAAGGATGTCCTCCTCGGCTGGCGCCTCACCAACGAGACCTTCCAATCATAACACAACAACAGCGCAGACACCCCCAGGCATCTGCGCTGTTGTTTTACATTGAGCAATAGAGACTCTATTTTAGGGTAATGATGCAAAAAGAAAATGGGCGTATCCAAACCAAATTGGATACGCCCTGTGTTTTGTGCCGTTGGTTGCGGCATTACTCGATGCCTACGCGGTCGAAGATGAAGTCGACGTTCTTGAGGTAGTACTCAAGGGTGAAGCATGAGTCGAGCTCGTCGCGGGTGAGCACATCCATGACTGCGGGGGTCTCGGCAAGAAGCTCCTGGTAGTCGGCACGCTCGCTCATAGCACGCATAGCAACGGGCTGCACGGTGTCGTAAGCCTGCTCGCGAGAGAAGCCTTTCTCTATGAGGGCGTTCATAACGCGCTGTGCGAAGATAACCTTGCGGGTGCGGTAGATGTTCTCCATCATCACGTCCTTGAACACCACAAGGTTCTCGAGGATGCCGCGGAAGCGGTTAAGCATGTAGTCGAGGAGCATTGTAGCATCGGGAAGGATGATACGCTCGGTTGCAGAGTGTGAGATGTCACGCTCGTGCCACAACGCCACGTTCTCGTAGAAGGTAGCCATATAGCCGCGCATAACGCGTGCGCAACCACACATATTCTCGCTCGAGATGGGGTTACGCTTGTGAGGCATGGCGCTTGAGCCCTTCTGACCCTTGCCGAACGACTCCTCCACCTCGTGCACCTCGGTACGCTGGAGGTTGCGAATCTCCATAGCCATCTGCTCGATAGACGAAGCGATACATGCGAGGGTTGCCATGTAGTAAGCGTGGCGGTCGCGCTGGATGACCTGTGTAGAGATGTTTGCGCTCTCGATGCCGAGCTTCTCGCACACATAGTCCTGGATGAATGGAGGAATGTTTGCGAAGTTGCCCACAGCACCCGAAATCTTACCCACCTCCACGCCGCGTGCAGCAGCTACGAAGCGAGTGAGGTTGCGCTTCATCTCCTCGTACCACAACGCCCACTTAAGACCGAAGCAAGTGATGTCGGCGTGGATGCCGTGTGTACGACCGATGCAGGGCGTAGACTTGAACTCGATGGCGCGATTGCGCAACACCTCGAGCATCTTCTCGATATCCTCCAAGAGGATAGAGTTAGCCTGCTTCAAGAGGTAACCGTTGGCGGTGTCAACAACGTCGGTGCTGGTAAGACCATAGTGCACCCACTTGCGCTCCTCGCCAAGGGTCTCGCTCACGGCGCGTGTGAAGGCTACGATGTCGTGGCGTGTCTGCTGCTCAATCTCGTAAATGCGGTTGATGTCGAACGAAGCGCTCTTCCAGAGCTTCTCAACATCCTCTTTGGGCACTACGCCCAACTGGCTCCAAGCCTCCGAAGCCAAAATCTCAACGCGAAGGTAGGCATCAAACTTGTTCTGCTCTGTCCACACCTTGCGCATAATCTCTCTGCTATATCTCTCAATCAT
>JAGBTW010000108.1 GCA_017631135.1 Alistipes sp. | reverse complement strand
TTTAGGTTCCTTGCGTGAAAGTCGCCGTTGTATCGCTTAACACACTTATCAAACTCAAAACGAGGTATAAACTCCACTATTTGAGCGAATACGAACTTGCCGAGATGCATAACTTTGAGGTTTAAGCCACAAAGTTACCATCAACAATTTCAAATCAAAAAATCAAAGAACGCTTGTAACTAATTTATATATAATACTTTAACTACTGTGACTCGAAATTTATCGAACCAGTAGTAATTGCTCATTACTAATTGATAGCGACTTCCCCTATGTCTCTTATGTCTCTATATAATTCAACGCTTAAATATTATTGTTAACTGATAGAGTAGTGCTTGAAACAATATGGTAAGTGTCGAGTTTTGTCACAAAGTCACAGAGTCACAGAGTCACAGGAGGTGGGGTGTGTGTGATTTTTTGTAAGAGGGAGTAGTGAAGAGTAGCGAGGGGTAATTGAGAGTAGTTGAGTGATTAGGGAAGTTAGGGAGATTAGGGAATTTAGTGATAAAAAAAACAAAAGCTAAACTCCTTAAACTCTCTACTACACACAACTACTCATCACTACACACAACTACCCTCTCTCGCGAGCAATGCCCGAAAAAAAGCCTACCCGACAATGTCGAATAGGCTTTCATTAGCAATATGCTTTAGTTGTTACTTCGCAGGGGCATCCGAGCCAACGGTCTTAACCCAAATCTTCAAAGTATCAAGGTCAAAGTATACATCGTAAGTACCGCTTGAGACAGTGCTATCACCACCATTCTTGAAGAATGTTGTACCGTTAGCAGCGTCTACTGTAACAGAGCCACCACTACCGTAGCTTGTATCCCATGCACCATCAGCACGCACCTTAAACTTATTTTTAAGTGCTGCGCTCTTTGCTACATAAAGACCTGATGTTGCATCCCACTCGAGAAGTGTATCAGAGTTCCAGTTGTTGTGCTCGCCACAAAGACCCAAATATGCAAAAGCATTCTTATAATCCTCGCCATGCTCCATTACATATACAGCCTTGGTCGATACATTAAAGTAGATATCGTATACACCAGTAGCTTCAACCTTCATATCATTATTAGCACCCTTCTTTGCAGTGATATACTGATTTGCCTTAATCTTTATATCTCCATCAGAAGCGTACTTGTCGGCCCATTCTGTTGAAGGTTTTCTAATAAGGAACTTCTGTCCTGCTGAAAGTGTAATATTCTCTGCAACAACCAAGTTAGAGTAAACAGTTGTAAGCATTGTCTCATCAGTCCAAGAGTTGCAATCGCCAATGATAGCCCAATCTGACACCTCACCTGCAACTGCGTCACCAGGAGTCTCAACTTCATCGGGAACAAGTGTACCATCTTCAGTCTGCTCCGTAGCCGATGTGTAGTCGCCATCAGCCTCTACAAGATATAGCTTGCTATAATCTGCACCCTCTGCATACTCAAAGTATACATCATACTTACCACTCTTGGCAACGACAATATTCTTGCCATTGAAATATGTCTTCATCCACTTGTTAGCCTCAAGATTAGAGATACCACCACCGTAGCTTGTATCCCAAGTTTTTGAGTCCTTAACCTTGATTTCAGAACCAGTAGTAAGCTCAACTCCCTTTGCAACAACGAGGTTAGCTGTAGCTGTCTCTGTCATAAGAGTATCACCCCAATTGTTAAAGTTACCAGACAACGCCCAAGTAATAGGCTCTACCTCGGGCTCCTCGTAGCCATCCTTTGTGCCCCATACGCCTTTTGCCCAGTCTGTAACATAGAAATAGTTATCGGGCTCGACGCCAATGGTCTCAACTGCTGTCTGATTCCAAACATGCTGTACCTCTTCGCCATCTACATTCCAACCAAACTCTGTAAATGCGGGGTTCATACGGCAGAAGATAACCTCCTCCATGCCCGATGGCACAGAGCACTCATAAACGCCATCACCATTGTCATCAGTAAGCTTAACATCAGCATAGCCATCTGTTGAGTTAAAGAAATGTGCTGCAAACCATGCACCAGCCTGCTTCCAATCTGCATTAGGCACGAGGTAAACCTTTGGCAAGTGCGAATCATCGAATGTACCAAGGTTGTAAACCATACCAGCCTTTACGGTGATGGTCTTCTCCTTGCACTTTACGCCATCGATAGAGTATGACAAAACAGCGGGCGTATCAGCATAAGGCAAGAAAGCAACCCAGTTCTCACCCTTAACACCCTCAAACTCAACGCTATCATAATCATTGCTGTCATAACGGAAAGCCTTGTAGTCAGGCTGATTTTCGTAGACCATAGAGAGGGTCACCTTGCCACTGCCGTTATAAGTGTAGTGGAAGAATGCGTTGGTAGCATCAAGCTGAACTTTCTGTGTATTATCAAAAGAGTCAAAATGGTTGAATGCTGTAACACCACGCTTGCCATCCTTTGACAAATTCAAGTTGTAAATTCCAACTCTTACGCTCTTGCCTACAAGCGATGTCACGCCAGCATCTGTGCATGTGAACTTGTTAGGCTCCTCCTTGCTATTTGTAAAGTAATATAAAATATTTGATGCAACTTCAAACACCTCAATAGTCTCGTTGCCCTCCCATACGGTATTCCAAACCTTATGCGCCTCGTCGTACTGAAGGTCGGTACGAGTAGCGTCGTTAGAGATCTCTGCGTAGAATGACAAACCCTCGACCTTTGTGTCTACAGATTCGTTGTTCTCTGTACAAGCTGCTGCGCCCATCACGACGAGTGCAACAAGCATCAAATTCCAAAACTTCTTCATAGTAGTTCTCATTTTTTGTTAGACACAAGGTTACCACTCGATGTTCTCCTCACCAAACAATGGACCAAAGAAGCCATAGTTCTCTTCAGTCTCACCATCACTACCCTCAAAGCCTCGCTCAATCTCAACACCCACAATCTCCATCTCTGGTGCAGCATAACCTACCGCAACCTCAAAGTTTTTTGTTGTTTTCATTGTAATATAGTTTTTGTTTATAGTTGTTTGCTTACGCATATAGTCGTATCATTATTACAAATGTAATAATTTTTATCCAAAGGACGATAAATAAAATCTATATTTCTTGACGAATGGGCATAATATCACGATAAGCTGCACAAAACACGCCCCTGACAAAAGAAAGAAGCGCTCGACACAGATGCCAAACGCTTCAATCATAGAATAAAAAGTGTGTACTACTGGTGCAGACCGAGCACACCCTTAAGGTTTTTTGCCCACTTGCCCTGGGCACGCATAACCTGCTCGACAATGTCGCGCACAGCGCCATGACCACCATCATACTCCGAGACATAGCGCGATGCCTCGACAACCTCCATGGCTGCATCGGCAGGGCAGACAGGGATGCCCACCATGCGCATGCACTCCAAGTCGGGAATGTCGTCGCCCATGTAAATCATATACTCGGGGTCAAGGTTGTGATCGGCGATAAACTCCGCTATAGCCTTCGTCTTATCCATGCAATTGAGGTACATGCGTGTCACGCCGAGCATCGTAAGGCGATTCTCGAGCATCTTACCTCGTCCACCCGAGATGATGCACACCTTGAAGCCCTCGCGTATGGCAGAGGCGATAGCATAGCCATCCTTGGCATTGTAGCGACGAATGAAATCGCCATCAGGCGTGGGGATGATACCTCCATCGGTCATCACACCGTCTACATCGAGAACAATAGCCTCAACACGCGCTATATCTTCTTTGAAGTTGCCCATATACTTTCTGTTATCTGTTTATATATCTGTTGTTTACACTCGTCATCGCTCAACATCGCCACATGGCGCTCTACCACCGCGACATCGCCCCTCGAGGCTGGACCTGTCTGCACGCTACGCGGGTCGCTCGAGGCGATAGCCTTGGCTGCCGTCTCGGCAATAAGAGGTTTCAATATATCGAAGTCCAAGCCCTCGCGACCGAGCACATCGCCACCCACAGCGTAGAGGTGGTTGACAAAATTATTCACAAAGACGCCAGCCAGGTGTATCACCCTGCGACGCTCCGAATCGGCATACTCAACGCGTGAACTTATGCGCGAGGCTATATCCTCAATGCGCGCCCTCACATCCTCACTCTCCGCCTCGACAAAGAGGGGCACACCCTTGAGACACACATCCCTGCCACTCGTGAAGCTCTGCAGGGGGTAGATAATACCGCGACCGCCCTTGCGCTCGGGGATGGCACTCATAGGAACGCTACCCGCCGTATGCACAACAATAGCCTCGGCAGGAACATTGAGCGAGGCAGCCACCTCCGCGACAGCCCTATCGCTCACCGAGATGATGTATAGGTCCGCAGGAGCGATATGCTCCACACTGCCACACCACTCCGTGCCCGCCATGGCTGCCACAGCACGACCGCGCGCCTCGTTACGCGAATATACCTGGCGCAACACGACACCCTCGCACGCCACAAGCGCGCGAGCAAAGGCCTCGGCGACATTTCCCGAACCTATGATAACAACCTCATACCTACGCATATATCACTGTTTTAGCGTTATAACCCATGTCTCGCCGCCTACCGTAGTCAGTGCCACGAGCCTCTGCATGCCTGGGCGCGCACCCGTAGCACGGCGCACAGCATCTATCGACAGCGCGCAGTCGCGCTTCATAATCTCCACGCCGACACCCTTCCAGCCTCGCTTAAGCTCCTTGGGGCGATATGGCTCGATGCTCTCAATAGCGTAGACCCTCGCGGGGAGCGACTCCTTGGGTATCTCGCGCGCAAAGGCATAACCGTTATTGCTCCATATATCGGCATGGGGTTTGAGTGCAGCAATTGCCACGCGCGCCTTCTGCAACGCCACATCGGGAACAAGCAGATAGCGATACTCCGCAGGGCTGAACACCCCAGCGCTTGGCGCCTCGGTCATGCTCTCGCAACCAAAGCACCACTCACCCTCACCCACCACAGCGATGCGCAACACATCCTCCTTGGCATTAGTATATATATTAACCTCCTTGCACTCGCCACCCACAGATACAACCTCCACCTCGGCAGGGCTACACAGCCTAAATGCCTCGGCGCAGTCGAACATCGGAGATAGCTTAATAGCCACACGGTTAGCAATCTCTCTCAATCGTGGCATGAGCTCCACGACATTGGGCGAGCAGTCCTCCATGCAGACCATCTTCTTGCCCTCGTCACTGCGGCGGTCGGGGTCGACAAAAACCCAGTCGAAGTGCTCCATAGTCGCAGCAACATACTCCTCCGACGAGGCTGTAACAACCTCGACGTTGGTTATACCCAGTAGCGACATGTTATATCTGACAACCTCCGCAAGCACCTCGTCGCGCTCCACAGATACAACACGCTCAAAGCGCGAAGCAAGAGCCATGGTGTCGATGCCGAGACCACACGTCATATCGAGCACCGAGCCACCAGCAAGCGGCTTACGGCGCGCACTATCCTCGCTTGACGACTGCTCGAAGGCTCGTGAGGGGATAACACAGCGCGCCTCATATAGCGAAGGTAACTTGCGGCGTGCGCGTTGCAAATACTTAACCTGCGTAGCAACAACCTGGGCATGGGGAATACCCTTGCTCAAGGCGATATACACAGGGTCGCGCTCTATGTTCGCATCTATGGCTCTGCGCACCTCCTCGGTACGAAGTATGTCGAGGTCACTAAACGAAATCATAACGAGGCAAAGTTACCACTTTTTTTTGATTTTTACTCCACAAGATGAGCGTAATAGCAGCATAGACAAGATAGCAGAGCACAACGCCCCACGCCGTCATGGTGTACTCCACAGCTGCAAAAGGCAACTCCGCAGCCCACATCACAACGCTATTCTGCACCCCTGCAGCCCACTCCGCAACCACACCAAAGGGCATAGCCACCGCCGCGGGAAGCACAACAACAAAGAGTCCGCACACAACAACTATATAGCTGAATATCAATACGCATGGTGTAATTACAACACCTATAATCGGCATATTACCAAAGGTGTGCGAGACAATAGGCATAGTCCACAGCGTAGCCACCACACCCACGACAAACAGACCAAACACACCCGCCACAGGGCGACGCCACAACCTTGCAACACGCATAAGCGGAGCGCCCCACGCGACAATGCCAAAGACCGCAGCCACGGAGAGCTCAAAACTTATGTCGTAGATATAATCGGGGCGATACAGCAACATGGCAAACACTGTCACAGAGAGCGCATTAACGCTATTATACACAGACGACGAGGCATGCGCTATCTGCAACACCGAGAGCATGATTGCCGCACGCACAACCGAGGGCGAAGCGCCACTCATAATGGCATAGAGCCATATAGCAACGATAGTCATCAAGGCGGCTATGCGGTGACCGCGATGCAAAAGACGCAGTGGAAGAAGCAGCGTGCCGACAACCATCATCACGATGCCAAGATGTAGTCCCGACACCGCCAAAAGGTGAGCAAGACCCGTCGTTGAGTAGGCACTGCGCAGCTCCGCAGGCATATCGTGGCGCAAGCCCGCCACCATGGCAACAACCGTAGCGTGCGAGGCATCATCAGAGCCACAACCATCGAGACGCGCCACAGCACGCGACTGCAAATCGGTTGGCTCATAATGGGTTACACCAATAATATTGTAATCATTGACGCCCACACCACCAATAAAACCTCGGTGATGCATAAGGCAGTCGTAATCCTCATGGCGCGAAATGCGCTCACCGACACGACCAATCATCGTCACCCTGTCGCCATGCGTAATGCTATCGCTACGCAGCCACACAACGACTCGAGAGTCCGCGTCACACCACCCTTCACCACTCCGCCAACGCTCTATGCGTCCATCGGCAACACTATAGCCATCACGCAGCGAGGGCACACCCTCGATGCTAACAACCATCTCGACATCCTTATTATAAGGCATTGGCGCGATGGGCTCTCGCAGCGTGGCATAGATATTGCCGAGCAACAGCAGTGCAACAGCGACATAAGCCCACGCTACTCTGCGAGGCATGGCGACCACAGCAAAAACGAGTGCTACGACACATAGCGCGATTGCCCAAACGACATGCAAATCATAGCTCTCCGCGAGCAACACGCCCGCGACGTATGGAACGAGAATAAGGAGCATGGGCATAGACCGCAGCCTATGCCCGAGTTCATCAAAGCTATAGCCTCTATGCGAGTGGTCGGATGCGCACATCACACACTCCGTCAAGCATCTTCGCCAATGCCTCCACGTCGGTAGGCTCATCGACCTGACCATAGTGGTAGGGGTAATAAATCTTTGGGGCAACAGCCTTGACAGCCTCCACAGCCTGCTCGGGTGTCATCGTGTAGGGCTGGTTGCAACAGATAAAGGCGATGTCGATATTCTTCACCGCACGCATCTCCTCCGTAGGCTCGGTATCACCCGACACATAAATGCGCACAGCACCGCCAAGCGTCACCACATAGCCACAGTCCTCGCGCTCCTTGGGATGGAACTGCAACTGGTGCTCCGAGGTGTTATACGCCGCCACCGCCTCGACCCTGATGTCGCTAAATGGCTCGGCAACAGCGCCTGGTAGCATGGTGTAGCAGTCACCCACGAAGCCCTCGGCAGAGGTCTTATCCAAGAGAATATGTGTATCGCCCTTGATAAGGTTATCTATAGCCGCCATATCGAAATGGTCATAGTGTGAGTGAGTTACAAGGATAACATCCGCCTTGGGAAGTCTATCATACTCGCCATTCTCCATTACGGGGTCGACATAGATATGCTTGTCCATATACTCTATGGCAAACGATGCGTGAGCAAAGAAGGTCAACTTCAGCTTCTCGCCATTAACAACCAACTCATCACAAGGATAGTCTGGGGTGGACTTACCACCAAAAAGTTTCTTAAAAAGTGACATACTATACTATTTTTTTAATATTGGCAGATTATATATTCTTCGTTTCAGGGGTATCACACTCCTGTTGTAATTTGAATATCATTTTCTGACGCTCAATCTCGTTTGATAATTCCTCCTTTGTTGGCAGGAATGTAAGGTACTTGGCCTGAAATAATCTATCATTATCTTTGAGCATTGAGTAACGAGCCATATCCTCGCTTGTCCGAGAACATAGAATAAGTCCAATTGTTGGGTTGTCGCCATCTGTTCGTTTCAGCTCGTCGTACATTCTAATATACATATCCATTTGTCCTACATCTTGGTGGCTTATCTGCTCCGTTTTCAAATCGACAAGCATAAAGCATTTGAGAATGTAGTTGTAGAAAACAAGGTCTATGTAGAAATCGCCCATATCAGTGCGGATATGTTGTTGGCGAGCAACAAAGGCATACCCCTTTCCCAATTCCATAATAAATTTCTGAAGGTGGGTGATTATTGCGCTCTCCAATTCCGTTTCCGAGAATTTGGAATTTTGCGCTAATCCTAAAAATTCCGCTACAACAGGATTCTTTATGAACTCTAATTTGTCGCCCTGCATCGGTGCTGTAATTTGTTTCATCTCATCCATTACCACATCTTTGGCTTGCGATTGCAATAGACGGTAGTAATATTGTGATGAAATATTGCGATGCAGTGTTCTTACGCTCCACATCTCTTTGGCAGCTTCTTGCATATACCAATGGCGAGCCGTCTCGTCACTAACCGTAAGCAACTCGCGATAATGAGTCCAAGTGAGATTTGGCACTCGCGAATGCCAAATCTCTATATCCTTGAAATAGAGGTAAAACAGACGATAATCTTGCAAGCGACGAGCAGAATATGAATTACCATAAATTGGCATCAGCTCTGTCGCAAGATTCTTCAACAAGGCTGTGCCATACTCTGCTCGCGAAGCTCCTCCTTGCTCTTCCTCCACTATGCGACGACCTACAAGCCAATTCGATTGAATCATTAAAGTATTAATAGAGGTGTACGCCTGTTTTCTCGCTTGCTCAATAATTTGCTTTATATCGGCAATAATATCTGCGCTATTATTAATTTGCATATGTTTCATATGTAGAGGATTGCTATTTATGTAGGCTATTTACAAACTCGATAATTGCGGGGGCAAGACCCTCGGTAATGGGGAGGTTTGCATTGGTGTAGATGCTCATAATCTGCGTCATGCGCTCCGATGTGTCGGCATCCTTCAATACATGTGTCATATTCTCAAATACAAGGTGCTCGGCGCTGGGGTTAGCCTCGTGTATGCGGTTGCCATTCGACACCGATACCTGAATATCTCGTCCGCCCGACACAACAAGCATAGGCACACGACACTTCAGAGCAAGCTCCGCGGGCTCATACTTCATGCTGCTTATGATAAAGGGCTGCACAACGGGGTGAAACAGTCCCATGAGCTCGGTGGGTATATCCTCCTCGGCAACCCTCTCTCCAGCCTTAAGCCTACCTATAATCTGTGTACTCTGAACCATAAGTCCCATATAGGCTGGCACAAGCTGCTTGGAGAGCTGATAGTTAAGGATGTCGGCCATATTGAAGCCTGGAGCGCACAGCAACACCACACCATCAAAACAACACTCCTCCTCCGCAGCCAACGAAAGCGCAATAAGACCGCCCTCGCTATGTCCCGCAACAAAGACCCTCTCGAAGCCCTCTTTACGCAGATACTCGACACAGGCGCGCGCATCGTCGATGTAATCCTCCAATACGAGGTTTGGAACATCCTCTGCAGGAAGCACACTCAAGCCCACGCCACGCTTGTCATAACGCATTGCAGCGATACCGCCCTCCGCGAGCGCCTCACCCAACATCTTATAGCAGAATGTATTAAGTCCCGCACCAGAGTTACCATAGCGGTCTGTAGGTCCCGACCCAGCAACAATCAACACCGCACACTCTGCGCCCTCCGTGGGCTCATCTATAGTAGCACTTATATTGCCCCAATCTCTCTCTACGACCACCTCGCGTGACTGCGCCACAGCCACCGTAGCCACGAGCACCGCAACTGCGCTGCACAAAAATAACTTAACATTCTTCATAACCACTACAAATCTATATTAGTAAAAGAGTCCTCCACCACAGTGCGTAACTGCTTGCGGTTGACATGGGTATATACCTCGGTTGTGAGTATGCTCTCATGTCCCAAAAGTTCCTGCACCTGGCGTATGTTAGCACCACCCTCAAGCATGTGGGTAGCGTAGGAGTGTCGCAGGGTGTGGGGGCTTATCTGCTTGTCGATGCCCGCCAACATTGCCGCTTGCTTGATGATGTTAAAGACCATAACACGCGTTAGTGGCTTGCCTCGGTTATTCAAGAATAGCGTAGCCTCGGAGCGCATAGCTGGCGTGCGGTAGTCCATGTAGTATTGTATCTTGTTGCGAGCGACACTCCCTATGGGCACAAGGCGCTGCTTATCGCCCTTGCCAATAATGCGGATGTAGCCCTCACCGAAAAATAGGTCGCTGATTTTTAGCGATGTGAGCTCCGATACGCGAAGTCCACACGAATAGAGCACCTCAACAATGGCACTATCGCGCGCACCCTTTGGCGTGGTCATGTCGAAGGTCGCCAACATGGCATCTATCTCCTCGACGGTAAGCACATCGGGCAGCGTGCGGTCGCGACGCGGATTATCCACATTATCCGTGGGCAACTGCTCAATCTTATCGTTGATTAATAAGTAGTTATAGAAGCTTTTTACGCCACTCAAGCGACGCGCCTGTGATGCTGCGCTACTCTGTTTTTCGTACTGCCACATCATAAAGCGCTCAATCATAGGCTGCTCGACACGCTCGGGCAACACGCCGTAGGTACGCATAATAAAGTGCGAGAACTCAACTATATCGTTCATGTAGGCATCGACCGTATTTTTGGATAATCGACGGTCTACCTTGAGATAACGCTTATACTCTGTGCGAATTTTTTCCCACTTTTTCGTGATATCTACCATATAATACTTATCTTTGTCGTAAAGATAAGCAAATTATTTTACATAATATTATTTTCGGAACAAAATCTACGATATGAAACGATATACCCATCTCACTATCACCTGTCCCGATGCGGAGAGTGCCGAGATACTCACCGCCTTTCTCTCGGACTACCCTTTCGAGTGCTTTAGCGACAGCGCCACAGAGGAGGGTGTTGTTCTCGAGACATATATGAGCCCCGAGGATTGGGTAGCGTGTGGCGAGGAGGCAACAAATATCATCAACGACTACGGCACGCTCACCACGCTCAAGGAGATTGACGACGAGAATTGGAACGCGCGCTGGGAGGAGGAGAGTTTTCATCCCGTGGAGATAGACAACCTCATGGTCATTCGCTCGGCGGCACACCCCGCGCCCACCGACCCCGCGGTTATGGACATCATCGTATCACCCACCATGTCGTTTGGCTCGGGTCACCACCACACAACACGCATGATGTGTCGCCTTATCCACGCATCGCAACCCGCCAAGAGAGCCCTCGATGTGGGCTGCGGAACAGGCGTCTTATCATTTGTGGCGCTGAAGTGCGGTGCTATGTTTGTCGACGCCATAGACATCGACCCATGGTCTACGGAGAGCGCCCTGCGCGCAGCGAGCATCAACGGTGTGAGCGACAACATCAACATCATAACGGGCACGGTAGAGGCTGTCGAGGGCAAGAGCTACGATGCTATTTATGCCAACATCAACCGCAATATCATCCTAAACGACATCGCACGATATAGCGCTGCACTCAACAATGGCGGTAAGCTCCTCTTGAGTGGCTTCCTCACCGAGGATAAGGATGACATCATTGCAGCGGCAGCAGCCCACAACATCCACCCCACGACAACGCTCGAGGAGGAGGGATGGGTGGCAATAGCATTCACCAAGGCATAGAGATATAAACACTTGATTATCATGACTATTCTACCTTCGGTATACTACGGCTCAATAGAGTATTGGGCAGCACTTGTTCAAGCGGGCGACGATGCTGTTATAGACCTTGGCGAAAACTATGTCAAGCGCTCGGAGCGCAACCGCACCGAGATTATGACCTCGGGGGGCGTCATGCAGCTATCCGTGCAGCTTGCCCACGCCAATCGTCCACGCCAGCCCATGCGCTCGATGCGCATAGACTACTCGAAGCGCTGGCAGCATCAGCACCTCGTAGCCATGGAGTCGGCATATCGCTCGTCACCCTACTACGACTACTACGCCGACCGCTTCACACCCCTCTACGAGCGCGAGTGGGAGCGCCTCGTAGACCTCAATCTGGCGACACTCGAGGCGGTATGTAAGACACTCAAAATCAAGACGCCACGCATATCCGAGACATATATCACTGCCGCAGAGGGCGACCTCGACCTGCGCGACAAAAAGAGAGGCTCGACACTATCTGCCGAGCCATATATCCAGGTCTTTGACGACCGCCTACCCTTCGCACCCAACCTCTCGATATTCGACCTATTGATGTGCGAGGGTCCCGAGGCTATTAACTACCTCAAACGAGCAAAGTTGTAACTATCGAATAACGCTAATCGTCGCGCTATCGCTGTATCGCCCTGATGCATCGGTAGCGCGTATTGTTTTTACACCACGCACAACAACCGAGTCGGCACGATAGTGCGCACGACCCACAGAGCGCATAACCACCGTATCGCCATCTACAACGAGCCTTGGCTCACCCACAGAGCTATATACATCCACCGTTTGAAGCTCGTCGCGACGACCTGCCCAGCCCTTATCTGCAATATGTAGCGTGGGCTCGTCATCGTTCCAACGCGCGCGATAGAGGTAGAAGGCATCCTTGCGCGTAGCGTGGTCATACTCGACCATACCCGCCGCATTCATGCCATAGGGGCGACGCGCAGAGGCGTAGTCGAACATATTATCCAACCACACACCCCAAAATATGTCGGCATCGTCAATCTGCTCGATGTAACGCTCGTGCATATCGCTCTGTCGTCGCTCGGGCAAGAGGCGCGAATTGCGGTCGGCACGCTCTATGCGCTCGCTATTGTGTCCGCGCACACCCGCCTCGCCATAGTTTACGCCACAGCGCAGCGATGCCCACGACTTATTTGTTGATAGCTGTTCGCACCATATATCGACATCCTCAATCGAGCCCTTCATCCATCCGACATTTTGGCGCAACACCACAAGGTCGGTGATGAAGTTTATTGCGCCATCGCTATTGCTGCAACATACCGTAGGGCGCGACACATCGAGTTGATGCGCCAAGTCGTTCAACGCACCTACATAGTCCAACACATCGTCACCCCTCTGCCATACGAGCCAGAAGAGTCCCCACATAACTACCGAGGGGTGGTTGTAGTTCTGCAACACCACCTCTTTGAGCTGCTCGAAGCCATTATTGCGCAGTGCATCGGTAGGATAGTAGCATATATCCGAAAAGCCATGCTCGGAGCGCGAGAAGGGCATATCTACCCACGCCAAGATACCCTCGCTGTCACATATATCGTAGAGTGCTCCATCGTGTGGACCAACGAGCGAACGCACAGCATTTGCACCCATATCCTTGACCATCGCCACATCCATGGCGTAGTCTGCATGCGAAAGTGCAGTGCCCACACCCGCCCTGTCGTGGGGCAAGTTCACACCACGCACAGCAAAGAGTTCGTCGTTGAGATAGAACTTATTGTCATCCTTGACCTCTATCGAGCGGAAGCCCGTCTTTATGGTGAGCCTATCGAGGGGGTTGCGCTCGTCGCCAAGCACAATCTCCACATCGTACATCGTGCGACGCTTGGGGCTCCACAACATAGGATGCACAACCTCGTAGGGTATCTCCACAGCGCGCTCGGGAGCTATCTTCGAGGCCTTGACCGTGCGACTTATAACCTCATAGCCATCCTCGCCAACGATACGCATAT
>JAGBTW010000107.1 GCA_017631135.1 Alistipes sp. | reverse complement strand
TTCTTCGATTTTTTGGATAATTGGATTAAATACAAATACTGTTTTACAGTTTTGACCTATTGCAATAGGTTCGATTAGGTTTCTTTCTTGCCATATAAGGTATGAATTAAACATTTCTTCTATGTCGTTTTTATCGTCGATTCCTTCAATAAGGTCTGGGAATTTTTCCAATTTTGGACGAATTGTTTCTAAATATATTTCGGGAACTTCTACTATTTCAGGCTCTTCTGGTTCTGGTTCTGGTTCAGGTTCAGGCTCGTTATTGACGCTCAAAGTCGCAAAATTACCGCCCTCCAAAATCCAGCTGTCGCCATTTGCGTATACCACTATATTATATTGGTATGCCGTTGCGGGCTTAAGGTCGTCGAGCTCGAGCTCTACCATACGACCAATATTTGTGGGGTATATATCCATGTTGTCGCTATTGGATCCAACTATAAATGCTATGCGGTTAATAAGCGAGTAGTCTGTTGCGTGCACCGTTGCTGTGAGTGTTGCCGAGGTCTCGGTGATATTTTCTACCTCGCTCTCAACCACACGACAACTAAACTCAACCTCCTTTTCGCACGCTATAGCGACAAGAAGTAGTGTTACAAAGTAAAATATTCGTCTCATAAGTTATAGCAGAGCTATTTACTCTCTGTTTTTTGAATCTATCCAAATGGTCACAGGACCATCGTTCGTAAGCTCTATCTTCATGTCCGCACCAAAGCTACCCGTAGCGACCTTGTGTCCAAGTGCCTCCTCGACCATAGCCACAAACTCCTCATAAAGGGGGCGCGACACCGCCTCGGGGGCAGCCTTTATCCACGAGGGGCGGTTGCCCTTTTTTGTCATGGCGTGTAGTGTAAACTGGCTCACCACCATCACCTCGCCCTCGACATCCTGCACCGAGCAGTTCATAACACCCGCCTCGTCGTCGAAGATGCGCAGCTGCACGAGCTTCTTGGTGAGCCACTCGAGGTCTTCGTGTGTCTCGTCGTGTCCCACGCCAACAAGGACAACCAAGCCCTTGCCTATCTCGCTGAATACCTTGCCATCAATATGGCAGCGCGCCTCGGTGACACGCTGTATAAGCAACCTCATGCTATGCCTCTGTCTGTGCGCACTCGAAGAAGTCCCAAAGACCATCACCCTTGGGTGTGGGGGCAGTGACCGAGATGGGCTTGCCACCTACGGGGTGCAAGAACTCCACGCGGCGCGAGTGCAAGGAGATACCACCATCCTTGTTAGAACGCTTTGCGCCATATTTGAGGTCACCCTTGATTGAACAACCAATAGCCGAGAGCTGTGCGCGTATCTGATGGTGGCGACCCGTCTTGAGGTCTACCTCTACAAGTGTATAGTTTGTCGAAGCACCCAACACGCGGTAGTCCAACAATGCCTCCTTGGCATCGCCCTTTGGCTTCTGATAGGCGTGTGAGCGGTTGGTTTTTGCGTTGCGCGCAATGAAGTGGCGCAACGAGCCCTCCTCCTCTGCGGGGCGCTCCTCGGTAATTGCCCAGTAGGTCTTCTTAATCTGCTTGTTACGAATCATCTCGTTGAGACGTGCCAACGCCTTTGATGTCTTGGCAAAGACCACAGCGCCACTAACGGGGCGGTCGATGCGGTGCACAACACCAAGGAATACAGCGCCGGGCTTGTGGTCGCGAATCTTTATCATCGCCTTAATCTGATCCTCGATAGCCTCTGTGCCGTCGGGATCGCTCTGCACCAAGTCGCCAACATGCTTGTTGACAACAATAAGGTGGTTATCCTCGTAAAGTATATCGTTAATAGTGAACATAGTCAGGGATGTTCTATAAATTATAGCTTAAAAGTAAATGGTAACAATTTCGCTGCGCTATCTACAACCGTGGCCGAGCCAGCGCCCGTCATGATAACACGAATGGGCGACTGCTGTCTGCGCTCGACATCCATAATCACCTGGCGACACTGACCGCAAGGGTAGCACTCCCTCTCCGAGGGGTTTGAGGCGATGGCCAATGCCTCAACGGGGTCGCCAGCGCAGTTTGCCTCGACATAGAAGAGCAACGAACGCTCGGCGCACAAGCCCGCGGGGTAAACCTCGCTCTCGAAGTTCGAGGCGTGGAGCGTGCGACCACTCTTTAGGCGCACCGCAGCGCCGACATGAAAGTTTGAGTATGGGGCGTTTGCGGTCTTTGTGGCCTCTTCAGCCTCTGCAACAAGCTCGCGGTCGAGCTGGTCAAGCTCCGCGATTGAGGCGTAGTGCTCGTAACTAATATCAAGAGTACATTTCATGATAGTACAGAATCATATATATAATCAGTCTGCAAAGATAGTCATAAATAATGAAATATAAAAGTTATAGGGCGGATGTTTGGAATTTTGAAAATTTTTTATTATCTTTGCAAAACAAACGATAGAGTCAATGCATACGAATAGCAATATACGAATTATGATTGTCGAGACCATGATGCGCGCCTCGATGCAGAGCTCTATGCGAATGTGCCGTTAGGCACTCTATCAACCCTTGCATGACTACGGTCGTGCACCTCTCCAACCATACACACACGCTTGACGACGCTTTTTTTAAGGCCTCGTCATAGATTAAATTTGATTTAATTTTTGACTTTACGACTATGAGCGATAGAAAACTTCGTTTTGAGACTATACAGATACACGGAGGTTACAAGGTAGATGAGTCATTGGCACGAGGCATAGCCATTCACCCCACCGCAGCATACCACTTTTCATCGTGTGACTATGCTGCCAACCTCTTTACATTGAGCGAGCCAGGCTACATCTACACACGCCTGCACAACCCCACAACAGCGGCATACGAGGAGCGCATAGCTGCCCTCTATGGCGGTGTGGGCGCTTTGGCAACAGCCTCGGGCATGTCGGCAATACTCCTCACCGTAACGGCACTTGCCAAGGCGGGTGAGAACATCGTGGCATCGCCATACCTCTATGGTGGCACGCACAACCAATTTGTAATCTCGCTCCGCAACGTCGGCATCGAGTGTCGCTTGGCAAAGAGCGACTCGGCAGAGGACATTGCTGCGCTCATCGACGAGAAGACACGCGCCGTATTTGCCGAGTCTATGGGCAACCCCACATGTCGCGTCATCGACATCGAGGCACTCGCCGAGGTGGCACACAAGAACAACATTCCGCTTATTGTCGACAACACCTTTGGTGCGGGTGGCTATCTTTGCAACCCCTTCGAGTGGGGCGCAGACATCATCACCGACTCGGCAACGAAGTGGATTAACGGTCACGGCACAGCCATGGGTGGCATCATTGTCGACAGCGGTAAGTTCGACTGGCGCGCCTCGGGCAAGTTCCCACAAATTGATGGCCCTTCGGAGGGCTACCACGGTCTTAACCTTTGCGAGGCATTTGGCAATCAGGCGTTTATCGTGAAGTGTCGCGTAGATGGCATGCGCGACTTCGGCTGCTGCCCATCGCCCTTTGATGCATACCTTATGTTGCTCGGCTTGGAGACCCTCTCGTTGCGCGTTAAGCACGAGGTGGAGTCTACATACAAGCTCGCCGAGTACTGCCGTAACCACCCCAAGGTTAAGAGCGTGAGCTTCGTGGGCTTTGAGGAGCACCCCAGCCACGAGCTTGCAAAGAAGTATTTCCGTCATGGCGCATCGGCAGTGATGACCATCGAGCTCGAGGGCGACCTCGACTCTACGGTTAAGTTTGTCGAGAGCCTCAAACTATCGGGCAATATGACCATGATTGGCGACTCAATATCGGTTGTTACACACCCAGCCTCAACAACACACAAGCAGCTCTCGGACGAGGCGAAGCGTGCTGCGGGCATCACACCCACACTACTCCGCATATCACTCGGCTTGGAGAATGTCGAGGACATCATCGCCGACTACGAGGAGGCTCTGTCAAAGATTTAGGTTATGGCGCAGGTATACCATCATAGCCAGCCCGTAACCCTCGAGTCGGGAGCAGTGCTCCACGAGTTGGAGATTGCCTATGACACCTTTGGCACGCTTAACGCGGCAAAGGATAATGTCATTTGGGTGTGTCACGCCCTTACGGCAAACTCCGATGTTGCCGACTGGTGGCCCCATACGGTTGAGGAGTGTCGCTTCCTTGACCCCACGCGCTACTTCATCGTTTGCGCCAACTTCCTCGGCTCGCACTATGGCACAACATCGCCACTGTCGGTCGACCCCGCTACGGGCGAGAAGTACTACTACGACTTTCCGCAGATTACGGTTCGCGACATGGTACGCTGCCACCAGTTGCTTGCCAAGCACCTCGGCATCGAGCGCGTTAAGCTTCTTATTGGTAGCTCGATAGGTGGCTTCCAGTGCATGGAGTGGGCGATTATGGAACCCAAGTTTATGGAGTCGGTAGCGCTCATTGCCACCACCACATGCACCGAGCCCTGGGCGGCGGCATTCAACGAGTCGCAGCGCATGGCGATACGTCTTGATAGCACATGGGGAGAGCGTCGCGACGACGCGGGCATCGATGGCATGGCCGTGGCACGCTCCATAGCCCTTATAAGCTATCGCGG
Source organism: Alistipes sp. (assembly GCA_017631135.1). Taxonomy (GTDB): domain Bacteria; phylum Bacteroidota; class Bacteroidia; order Bacteroidales; family Rikenellaceae; genus Alistipes. The sequence continues at coordinate 3,000 of JAGBTW010000107.1, read as the reverse complement.
AGGCGCTGCCTACAATGCTACGCAGCAGGATGAAAATGCCAGCGAGGCATCTTTCACGCGCCGAGCACACAGCTATCAGCAGTATCAGGGCGAGAAGCTGCGTCGCAGGTTTAATGCGCTGTCGTACTACCGCTTGAGTGAGGCTGTAGACTCGCACAACATTGCGCGTGGCAGAGGCTCTATTGTCGAGGCACTCTCGAAGATTGAGGCTCGCGCGTTGGTTGTAGCCATAAGCTCCGATATACTCTTTCCGCCCGAGGCGCACACACCTCTACGCGAACATCTGCGCGACGTGGAGTACCACCTCATAGAGTCGGAGTTTGGTCACGACGGCTTCCTTGTAGAACACGAAAAACTAAACACAATAATTCAGAACTTTATTAGATAACACCTTAAAATATAGTAGATTATGAAACAGTTAAATATAGGTCTCTTTGGTTTCGGTAATGTGGGACATGGTCTCTACGACGTGCTTAAGCGCATCGACTCGAAGAATGTAAGCATCGTGCGCGCATGTGTACGCGACATACATAAGGAGCGTGGCGACGTGGCGGTTGAGTTTACCTCAAACCCCGACGACATCTTCAACGACCGCAACATAAACCTCATTGTCGAGGTTATCGACGACGCAGAGGCGGCATACGACATCGTCAAGCGCGCCCTTAAGATGCGCATACCCGTCGTTTCGGGTAACAAGAAGATGCTCGGTCACCACCTGCCCGAGCTTATCGACCTTCAGGAGCAGTACAACACAGCCCTCCTCTACGACGCATCGGCATGTGGCTCTATCCCCGTTATCCGCAACCTCGAGGAGTACTACGACAATGACCTCCTCACCTCGGTTAAGGGTATTCTCAACGGCTCGTCAAACTTCATCCTCTCGAAGATTTTTAACGAGAAGATGGGTTACAAGGAGGCATTGAAGCTCGCCCAGGACCTCGGCTTTGCGGAGAGTAACCCCACACTAGACATCGATGGTTGGGATTCGCTCTACAAGCTTATCATCATCACCATCCACGCCTTTGGTGTATATGTTGCGCCCGAGGAGATTCTTACCTACGGCATCTCTACGATGAACGATGCCGACATACGCTTTGCGCACGAGAAGGAGCGCCGCATAAAGCTTGTGGCACATGTCGAGAAGGTCGAGGACAAGCTTATCATGTGCGTATTGCCACAGCTCATCTCGCGCAATAAGTATATCTACAGCGTTGAGGATGAGTTTAATGGCGTGGTTATCAAGGGCTTGTTCTATGATAAGCAGTTTATGTTCGGTCGCGGTGCTGGTGGTCACCCCACAGGCTCGGCAGTGTTGAGCGACATCACCGCGTGTGGCTATAACTACCGCTATGAGTACAAGAAGCGCAATGACTCTGTCTTGCCTACCTACTCGTGCGACCACACCTTCCGCATCTACTTCCGCTATAAGACCGAGGAGCAGCGCAACTTGCTAGCCTTCACAAAGATTAGAGAGCAGTACACATCGGAGGACTACAACTATATCGTGGGTGATGTGAACATCTCGAACCTCAAGGCACACCAGGAGGAGCTGCGCGTGGCTGACTGCTTCGTTGCTGCCTATCCATTGGACTAAATGACGAAATATTACATCTTTAGGAGTCATCTTTAACCATAAAGGTGACTCCTCTTATTTTGTATATTTGCAATTTATTGCTATCTTTGCGCCCTAAATTTTAATTATTGTCCCTATGGCACTTATTGACGAGATTACTAAACGACGTACATTTGCCGTTATCGCACACCCCGATGCCGGTAAGACAACACTTACCGAGAAGCTGCTTCTGTTTGGTGGAGCTATCCACGTTGCAGGAGCTGTAAAGAGCAACAAGATTAAGAAGGGTGCAACATCGGACTTCATGGAGATTGAGCGTCAGCGTGGTATCTCGGTGGCTACATCTGTGATGGGCTTCGAGTATAAGGATGTGAAAATCAACATCCTCGATACCCCTGGTCACGAGGACTTTGCGGAGGATACATACCGCACACTTACAGCCGTAGATTCGGTAATCATCGTCATCGACGGTGCAAAGGGTGTTGAGACGCAGACACGCCGTTTGATGGATGTGTGTCGCATGCGCAAGACCCCCGTTATCGTCTTTATCAACAAGCTTGACCGCCCCTCGAAGGATGCATTCGACCTCTTGGATGAGGTGGAGCGCGAGCTTAAGATTAAGGTGCGCCCCTTGGCATTTCCCATCTCGTCGGGTGATACGTTCAAGGGTGTGTACAACATCTACGAGAAGAACCTCTCGCTATTTACGTCTGACGAGCGCCAGACGGCAGATGCTTCGACAGTGGAGATTTCGGACCTCTCATCTTCGGAGCTCGAGAAGTACATAGGTGACAACTTTGCAGCGCAGCTTCGCGAGAATGTAGACCTCGTGGAGGGTGTATACGAGCCTTTCCGTCGCGAGGACTACCTCGCAGGTGAGCTTGCCCCCGTGTTCTTTGGCTCGGCAGTCAACAACTTCGGTGTGCGCGAGTTGTTGGAGTGCTTCATCCGCATCGCTCCATCACCCCGCAACGCCACAACCGAGACACGCATGGTAGAGCCCGCGGAGAATAAGTTGACTGGTTTTATCTTTAAGATTCACGCCAATATGGACCCCAACCACCGCGACCGTATCGCCTTCATGAAGATATGTTCGGGTAAGTTTGAGCGTAACAAGAACTACCTCCATGTGCGCAGTGGCAAGCAGCTTAAGTTCTCCTCTCCCACAGCCTTCATGGCGGAGAAGAAGTCAGTCATCGACGAGGCGTACCCTGGCGACATCGTAGGTTTGCACGACACGGGAACATTTATGATTGGCGACACCTTCACCGAGGGTGAGAAGCTCAAGTTCACGGGTATCCCCTCATTCTCGCCCGAGCATTTCCGATATATCGAGAATGCAGACCCCTTGAAGTTCAAGCAGCTCGCAAAGGGTATCGACCAGCTTATGGATGAGGGAGTGGCACAGCTCTTCACCTCGTCGCTGA
>JAGBTW010000106.1 GCA_017631135.1 Alistipes sp. | reverse complement strand
TCCATCATTGAAGAAGGAGGAGGCTGTTGTGCTTCAGCCTATCACTGGCGACACTATCCTTGCTCCATTGCCTGGCCGTGTTATCGAGCTTAAGGTTAAGGTTGGTGACACCGTTGCTGTAGGTCAGGAGGTTGCTATCCTCGAGGCTATGAAGATGGAGAACTCTATCACTTCGGACTTCGCTGGTAAGGTTAAGCAGATTATCGTTAAGGAGGGTGACACCGTACAGGCCGAGGGCGTAATCATCGAGATTGAGAGCGCAAAGGCTGGTGCTGCATCTTCTGCAAAGCGCCCCGTAACAGGCAAGACCGTATGTGCACCACTTCCTGGTCGTGTTATCGAGCTCAAGGTTAAGGTGGGTGACAAGGTGAATGCTGGTGACGAGGTTATGATTCTCGAGGCTATGAAGATGGAGAACTCTATCACCACCGACTATGCTGGCTATGTAAAGCAGATTATGGTTGCCGAGGGTGACACCGTAGCTGCCGATGCAATTCTTATCGAGGTTGCTGACTCTATGGAGGATGATGGCGATGCTGCAGCAGAGCGTAAGGTTACAGCTGCTGATGGCAAGACCGTGAACGCTCCCCTTCCTGGTCGTGTTATCGAGGTTAAGGTTAAGGCTGGTGACACTGTTACTGTTGGTCAGGAGGTTATGATCCTCGAGGCTATGAAGATGGAGAACTCTATCTCGTCTGACTATGCAGGCAAGGTACTTGGCTTGCTCGTTGCCGAGGGCGATACAGTGCAGGCTGATCAGCCATTGGTTGTAATCGAGTAGGTATTACTCAATACTAAATAATTAGCGAGGCTATCTGAAAGGGTAGCCTCGCTATTGTTTTAGCAAACTCGTCGTTGTGTGTCGCTTGCTTTTTTTTGATGGGGAAATCCCTATGCCTCCTTTGATAGAAAGTACTCTGCCCACTCCATATCCTCGGGTGTGGTGAGTTTGATGTTTGTTCGCTCGCCCTCAACAAGCGCGATACGACCTCCCGCAGCCTCAACAACCGAGGCATCATCCGTAAATGCGGGGCTGAACGCCTGCTGATAGGCGTTGCGCAGCGTGTGGGCGCGAAATATTTGAGGTGTTTGCACTATGCGCAACTCGGCGCGTGGGATGATGAACGACTCGTCTCCCTCGACACGACGATAGGAGTCTACAACATCTATGACAGGTATTACTGCGTCGTGCTCCTCGGCAGCGAGCATAGCGCGTATTATGAGTCGCTTGGTTGCCAGCGCACGCACGCCATCGTGCACGGCGATATATTCAACCTCCTCCGATAGAGCGTTTATGCCGTTTAGCACAGAGTGGAAGCGCTCCTTGCCACCCGCAACGATACGGTGAGGTGCAACATCGAAGCGTGCGCGTAGGTTCTCCCATAGTGCGATATGCTCCTCGGGTAGCACAACAACAATCTCTGCCTTGGGCAGAGCCTCGCTGAAGGTGTTTATTGTGCGTGCCACAACGGGCAAGCCACCTAGCATCAAGAACTGCTTGGGTAGTGCCGACTGCATGCGGCTGCCAGAGCCTCCTGCAACGATTATTACTCCTCGCTTCGCCATATCAACTTCTTGCCAAATCCAAGTGTGTTATCCGTAAGTTTCATCATCGTGGGGCTCACCATCCATAACTCGAGGGGCGCTGCTGCGGCATAGGGAAAACGCTTGATGTAGCTCTTGTGTGCCTCGCTGTCACCACGCTCGGCAATACCCTCTATTTGAATGCCTTGCACGCGACCTACCACGCGCGTCTCGAGTACTATGCTTATGGCTACTCGTGGCTCGGTTGCCATCTCTGCACCATGGCGCGTAGAGGTGTCCGAGGTGAAGATAAGCTTGTTGCGCTTGGCGTCGTAGGCATAGAAACAGTTGGCAACATAGGGCGCACCCTCGCTATTTACGGTTGCGAGAGTGAGCACATGGTGCTTCTTGATGAATTTTACAATCTTCTCGTCCATAGCGCCTACTTACCCTCGGGGAATATGTCTGTGTCGGTGATTTCGCCACCCTCTACGCTCTTGCCCTCAAGCTCGGCGATAACTCTGTCGCGCACAGCCTCGAAGCGCGCTTTATGTGCGCTGGCAATGGGCTCTGCGGGCTCTTGTGGAACCTTGAGAGGGTCTATGGGTTTGCCATTCTTCCATATGCGGTAGTCGAGGTGTGGACCTGTGGATGTGCCCGTTGAGCCTACATATCCGATGAGCTGACCCTGCGATACCTTTGTGCCCACCTTGATGCCCTTGGCAAAGCTCTTGAGGTGGAGGTAACCTGTCTGAAGGTTGCCCGCATGTTTGATTTTAAGCGTGTTACCGCCACCACCGCCCCAGCCAGCGAAGATCACTGTGCCGTCGGCTACGGAGTGCACGGGAGTGCCCGAGGGTGCTGCATAGTCAACACCATGGTGTGGGCGATATACCTTGTGTACGGGGTGAAGGCGTGCGTTTGAGAACTTTGAGCTGATGCGCGTATACTTTAGTGGCGCTTTGAGCAGCTGCTTGCGCAATGACTCGCCCGTAGACTCCCAATAGCGTAGCTTGCCCGCCTCCTGGGCGTAGGGTATTGCGTAGTACTCCTTGCCGTTGTGCTTGAACTGCGCACCCCATATTCTGCCTATGCCCACCGATGTGCCATTCACAAACTTCTCGTCGTAGATGACCGTGAAGGCATCACCACTCTGTATGCCGAAGAAGTCGACAGTCCACTGGTAGATGTCCTCGACCTCGGCAGCAAGTGCGTATGGCATGTTCTGCTCCATGATAGCGCCCCATAGCGATGAGGTTATGACGGCCTCGCCACGCTTGCGCACAATCTCAACGGGGTTCTCGCCCTTGGTGACAGATATAGAGTCGGCATGGAAGCCAAATGCAACATACTCAATGGCGTCGATGTGGTAGACGAGGTAGTCAAGCACCTCGCGCGTGCCGAGCGAGTCGCTCACCTCGCGCTTGAATGTCGTGTAGGGCTTGTCGGCGCGTATCTTGCGCAAGGGGAATATATCCTTCGATGCCTTGTCAAGACGGTCTACCATCACAGCCGAGACGCCGTTGCGGTTAAGGATCCCGCCTACGGTCTCGCCCGAGCGCACAGTGTCGTTGGTGATTGTGTAACCACTGATGTTGATGCCGTATAAATACTTTGGCTCATTGGCTGTGCCACTGTTGTTTGCGTCGTTTTTGCCCTTGTTGTCGGCAGAGCCACCGCCACACGCCACCATGGCTACGAGCATGAGAAGTGCGGAAATGCGTGTAAAAAGATTCATAATGGGCAAAGATAGTAAATTTTTTGGTAATACAACGACCCTTTGGTTGTGTAATTTATTTATGCGTAAGAATTTTTGTGGTATCAATATTTTTACTATCTTTGTACGATAGTATGTGTATATAATTACTAATAACCATAAAACTATGCAACAGGAACAGCTTAAAACATCACTCCCAGAGAACGCATATCGCGAGCTCAAGAATGGTGAGGAGTACGAGCCCATCATGGGTGCAAAGATGCAGCCACGCGAGGTGACTCCCTACTCCGTGACTATCGGTATCATCATGGCCGTTATCTTCTCGGCTGCAGCGGCATACCTCGGACTTAAGGTCGGTCAGGTATTCGAGGCGGCTATTCCCATCGCCATCATCGCCGTAGGTCTCGGTCAGATGCGTGGCAAGAAGAACATGCTCGGTCAGAATGTAATCATCCAGTCAATTGGTGCTTCGTCGGGCGTTATCGTGGCGGGTGCTATCTTCACGCTCCCTGCGCTCTACATCCTCGGTCTCGAGGCACACTTCTACCAGGTATTCCTTTCGTCACTTCTTGGTGGCGTATTGGGTATCGTGCTTCTTGTCCCCTTCCGCAAGTACTTCGTAAAGGAGATGCATGGTAAGTACCCATTCCCCGAGGCTACAGCAACCACCGAGGTGCTCGTGTCGGGCGAGAAGGGTGGCTCACAGGCCAAGATTTTGGTGGCTGCGGGTCTTATCGGTGGTCTCTACGACTTCATCGTTTCGACATTCGGCGCATGGGTTCCCGCCCTCTCAACAAAGATGTGGGGCTGGGGTGCGGCGCTTGCATCGAAGTTTAAGCTCACATTCGGTCTTAATACCTCGGCTGCGGTGCTCGGCTTGGGCTACATCATCGGTTTGAAGTATGCCCTTATC
>JAGBTW010000105.1 GCA_017631135.1 Alistipes sp. | reverse complement strand
TCAGGATGACAAAGTACAACGAGGAGATCCTTCGCGATGCTCAGGATGACAGAGCAGAGTGCGGAGATTGCTACGGCTTGATCCAAGCCTCGCAATGACGAATTAAAATAATTTAAAATAATTTAATACTATGAAGCGAACAATTCTTATTGTGGCGTTGAGCGTGGCATTTGCCGCAGTGTCGCTGTGGCTTTTGTTGAGTGGTGGCAGGAGCAAGCGCGCGACAAACCTTAAGTATCGCCTTGGTGGCATGCTCATAGGTCTTACGGCGCTGGCATCGACAGCCTGTGAAGGTGGCGGTGGTTTTATGACATCGTGCTATGACCCTGCGCCACCCCCATCAAATCACCACTATTGGTCTGACGGTGTCGTAAATAGCGAGTTGCGTAATGGCGACATTGTGATATTGAACTACGAATGTATATTTGGTGAGGTGGTGACATTATCGTTGGTTAGTGATGACAACGAGCCTGAAAGGGTGCTTTGCAGTAAGACATATGCAGTAAAGCAGGGTGACAATCAGTTGGAATTCACCATCGATGCAGGCGACTATCGCGGTAGAGCGAAGTTATGTGCAGAGTATGTGGTCTATGAGGGTGATATTGAGCCCCAGCGCCTCCATATCTATGTCGCTATAGTTGATTAAGTTATGCTCTTCTCGCGACGCAAAAAGGTGGAGCTCGGCTTTGCGGTCTTTGAGCTTACGGACGCTTGCAACCAGGCGTGCAGGTTCTGCTACAACCACTTCAAGGGTGGCGCAGAGCCTTGCCCCGTTGCTGCGCCCGACTTCCGCATGGCACGCCGCACGCTAAAGCGCTTGCTTTCAGAGGCAAACATCGCGAGCATATCATTCTCGGGTGGCGAGCCGATGCTTATGCCGCGCATCCATGACCTTATACTCAAGGCGCGCCTCGGGGGCTCTAACGTTAACCTCCTAACAAATGGCACGCTCCTCAAGGCAGACGACATCAATATTATTAGAAACCTCGGTGTTGGCGTAGTGCAGATACCGCTACTCTCCGACCGTGCCGAGGTGCACGACCACATAACGCAGCTACCAGGCTCGTGGGAGCGAGCCATGGCGAGTGCCAAGCGCATTGCGGCGATAGACCCTGCGTGGCTGACACCTGTGTTTATACTTAATCGGCTGAATGTAAACTATATAGAGTCTACGCTCGAGATGTACGCCGCGATGGGCTGCAAGCGCATAATGCTCAATCGCTTCAACATCGGTGGTTTGGGGCGTAAGTATGCCGCGGAGCTGACACTCTCGCATGTAGAGTTGCGAGATGCCTTCCGTCGTGCTAACGCTAAACTTGGCGAGTTGGGCATGCGTGCTCACAATGGTGTCTGCACGCCACTGTGTGTGCTCGAGCCGAGGGACTACCCCAACATCACCTTCACGCACTGCACGACAGAGCTCACCTCGCGCCCACTCACGATAAACTATCGTGGCGATGTGCGTTTCTGCAACCACTCGCCCCGTGTGTTGGGTAACATCCACAAGGAGCACCTCGCCGACATCCTCGAGCGCACAACCAACGAGGGCATCTACAACACCATGCCCGAGCGATGTGCCGCGTGCGACCTGTGGCAGCGTTGCCGCGGTGGCTGTCGTGCCGCCTCGGAGCAGTTATACGGAACGTTCGACATTGCCGACCCTGTATTAGATTTATAAACCTTAAACTATACGAACTATGAAACGATTGATTCTCTTTGGATTAGTAGCATTAGGCTATACATTCGTAAGTTGTGAGCCCGAGGGCGACCAGCAGATATACCCCGCACCTGCCTATGCACCCCTACATGAGGAGTATAGCGAGAAGGCGCCAGCTGAGGAGGCCCTCGCAGAGGAGGCTAACAACGACATACAAAACGAATAAGATACTATGGGAAAACGACTTGGACTACGCCAGTGGATGGCATTGAAGCTATTCAAAAAGTTACGTCAGATACGCCGCGATGAGCATATATTAAATACCCTGTTTTGGGAGTGCACCTTGCGCTGTAACCTCCAGTGCCGTCACTGCGGTAGCGACTGCAAGGTGGATACCACGCTCACAGACATGCCCGCAAAGGACTTCTTCCGCGTGCTGGACAACGAGATTACACCCAACGTAGACCCCCATAAGGTCTTGATTATCCTCTCGGGTGGCGAGGTGCTCGTGCGCAAGGACCTCGAAGATATAGGCATCAACCTCTATCGTCGTGGCTACCCCTGGGGCATGGTGACCAACGGCATGGCACTCACGCGCCAGAGGCTCGACTCGCTCATCCGCGCGGGATTGCACTCCATAACAGTGTCGCTCGATGGCTTCGAGGAGCACCACTACCACATCCGCCAGAACAAGGAGAGCTTCGCACGCGCCGTGGAGGCTGTGCGCATGATTTCGGCAGATAGTGAGCTCGCGTCGGATGTCGTGACATGCGTAACCCCCGCGTTGCTGCCACGCCTCGAGGAGTTCAAGGAGTTTCTATACTCGCTCGGCGTGCGCCGCTGGCGATTGTTCACCATCTTCCCCGTTGGTCGTGCTGCCACCGACCCCACGCTGCAGCTCAACAACGAGGAGTTCACCTACCTTATGCAGTTTATCGAGAGTTGTCGCAAGGAGGGTCGCATAAAGGCGGCATATGGCTGTGAGGGCTTCCTCGCGGGCTACGAGATGCGCGTGCGCACCAACCCCTTTGAGTGCTACGCGGGTGTTGGCACAGCCTCAATACGCGTCAATGGTGATATATCTGGATGTACCTCGGTGCGCGCAAACTTCACCCAGGGTAACATCTATAAAGATCACTTCTGGGAGGTGTGGCAGACACGCTTCGAGAAGTTCCGCAACCGCGCATGGGCGAAGAAGGGCAAGTGTGCCGACTGCAAGATGTGGCAGTACTGCGAGGGTAGCGGCATGCACCTCTACGATGATGACGAGAACCTGCTTGTTTGCCACTATCACCGCCTAACAAAGTAAAACTGAAATGGTCTAAAAGTTTCTGAAAGGTTCAAAGGGTTACTTACTTTCTATCTCCGAACTTTTACCTCAAACCTTACGGGTGCACTTTTGTGCACCCGTGTCTGTTTGTTGGGGTGGTGTGAGGGTGTGGCTCGTTTTATGGTTGCGGGCGTTGCATAATTCAAAAATATACACTATTTTTGTGGTATTGTAATTGAGAGTGTTATAACGAAAAGCAATGCTATAATGTCGGTAATAAGACTAACAAAGGAGTTTACGTTTGAGGCTGCCCACATGTTGGAGGGCTACGATGGCCTATGTCGCGAGATTCACGGACACTCATATCGTCTGTTTGTCACAATCAAGGGCGAGCCACAGAGCGACCCCGAGTCGCCAAAGATGGGCATGGTGATGGACTTCGGTGTGCTTAAACGCATTGTAAATGAGCAGATTGTAGGTCGCCTGGACCACGCCTTTATGATGCGCAACACGCCCATGGCAGAGGAGGTGTGCCAGAACCTTGGCTACAACTTCTCGCGCGTGGTGCTCACTGACTACCAACCAACGTGCGAGAATATGCTTGCCGATTTTGCGGAGCGCCTGTTGGGTGCGCTACCCGAGGAGGTAGAGCTCTACTCGTTGCGTCTGCACGAGACTGCCACATCGTATGCCGAGTGGTTTGCATCGGATAACTTCTAAACCCACAAAAAAACACCCCGCAAGATGAGTAGACGCCTCTTTCTCGTAGATGCCTATGCGTTGATATACAAGTACTACTACGCCTTTATGGGTCGACCCATGCGTAGTCGTGATGGCATGAACACCTCGGTGGTCTTTGGCTTCACGAAGTTCTTGCGCGACCTTCTCAAGCGCGAGAACCCCGACCTTGTGGGTGTGGCATTCGACCCCCCTGGAGGCAGCTTCCGCCGCGAGATATTTCCCGAATACAAGGCTAACCGCCCACCTACGCCCGAGGATATAAAGCTCTCGGTACCATACGTCAAGCGTCTGTTGGAGGCTATGTGCATACCCATTCTCGAGGTTGCGGGCTTCGAGGCCGATGATGTCATCGGTACATTGGCAAAGCGCGGTGCAGAGGCGGGCTACGACGTCTTTATGGTTACGCCCGACAAGGACTATGGTCAGCTTGTTGATGAGAGGTGCGTGATATACAACCAAAAGGGAGACGACATCGTTATCACCGACCGTGCGGCGATAGAGGCGAAATATGGCTTCAGCAATCCTGTCTTGGTGCGCGATGTGTTGGCGCTGTGGGGTGATGCTTCGGACAACATCCCTGGTGTGCCAGGCATTGGCGAGAAGGGTGCTGCAAAGCTCGTGAGAGAGTGGGGCGAGGCGGAGAACATACTCGCAAATGCCGATAAGATAGGTGGTAAGACGGGTAAGAACATTGCGGAGTGGGGTGATAAACTGCTCTTCTCGAAGCAGTTGGCTACCATACGCCTGGATGCACCCATAGAGTTTGACGAGGCGGCACTCGCCATGTGCGCTCCCAACTATACGCTGCTTAAGTCGCTATATGCGGAGCTCAACTTCACATCTTTCTTGCGTGACTTGGAGAATGTTGCACCCATAGAGGCGGAGAGCACACCCAAGCAGGAGCCACAGATACAACTTCAGGAGGTTGCGCGTGCCAAGTCCGAGTCGAAGCGTCGTGCAGCATTGGAGGGTCAGGGTGACCTGTTTGCTATGTTTGACGCCCCCGCTGCTACCCCCGCTGTTGCTACTCCCGAGGTTGAAGAGGTCGCAATAGTTGAGGGCTTTGCTACTGTGGCAACAACGGCGCACGACTATCGTATTGTGCACAACGAGAGTGAGTTGCGCGAGTTGGTGACTTACCTTTCTAAATTTGCGGAGTTTTGCTTCGACACCGAGACTACGGGTCTCGACCCGATAACATGTCGCATTGTGGGCATGTCGTTTGCTGCCGAGCCATTCAAGGCGTGGTACCTCCCCTTTGATAACGAAAATAGCAAAACCTACGCCGATATATTGAGGCCTCTGTTTGAGAATGAGGCAATTGCGAAGATTGGTCAAAATATTAAGTTTGACCTTATGGTGCTTCGTGGTCTTGGCATCGAGGTGCGAGGTCGTAGGCTCGATACCATGCTTATGCACTACTTGCTCGATGCGGAGTCGCGCCACAACATGGACTTCCTTGCCGAGCGCTATCTCAACTACTCGCCAATCGCCATCGAGACGCTTATAGGCAAGGGCGCGAAGCAGTTGACCATGGATATGGTTGGCGTTGAGCGCGTTGCGGAGTATGCTGCCGAGGATGCTGATGTCACACTGCGCCTGAAGCAGGTGTTGTATCCCGAGGTTGAGAAGATGGGTATGGCGGAGCTCTACCACAAGGTCGAGGAGCCTATGATTGATGTGCTTGCGTCGATGGAGCTGGAGGGTGTTACGGTGGACTGCGAGGCGTTGAGGCGCTATGCCATCGAGCTTCGCGAGTTGTTGCAGCGCCTTGAGGGTGAGGTGCGCGTGATGGCCGATGAGCCTGCGCTCAACATCAACTCTTCGCGTCAGCTGGGCGAGGTGCTGTTTGGCAAGCTGCGCATTACGGATAAGCCCAAGATGACCAAGACAAAGCAGTTCTCGACAGATGAGGAGTACTTACAGGGCTTCGCGTACGACTTCCCCATCGTCGGCAAAATATTGGAGTATCGCGGTGTTAAGAAGTTGCTTTCGACCTATGTTGAGGCGTTGCCCGAGTTGGTAAATCGTGTAACGGGAAGAATACATACATCATACAATCAGGCTGTTACGGCAACGGGTCGCCTATCTTCGACAAACCCCAACTTGCAGAACATCCCCATTCGCGATGCATTGGGCAAGCCCATTCGTGCTGCCTTTACGGCTTCGGATGCCCAGCACACGCTCGTGGCTGCCGACTACTCGCAGATTGAGCTACGCCTAATGGCGCACTTGAGTGGTGATGAGGCACTTATCGAGGCATTCAAGCAGGGCGAGGATATTCACTCGGCAACGGCTGCACGCCTTTTTAAGAAGAGTGTTGCGGAGGTGTCGAGCGACGAGCGACGCAGGGCAAAGACCGCCAACTTCGGCATCATATATGGCATCTCGGCATTTGGCTTGGCACAGCGCCTCGATATTGCAAATCGCGATGCCAAGGAGTTAATAACCAACTATTTCGAGACCTATCCCGAGGTCAAGGCCTATATGGATGGTGTGGTGGCACAGGCCACTACGACGGGCTATGTCGAGACGATGTTTGGTCGCAGACGCATGTTGCACGACATAACATCGTCAAACCGTACGGTGCGTGGTCTTGCGGAGCGCAACGCCATAAATGCACCCATTCAGGGCTCGGCTGCCGACATAATGAAGTTGGCGATGGCAGAGATATATCGTCGCTTCAAGGAGGAGGGCATACGCTCGAAGATGATTATGCAGGTGCATGATGAGGTTGTCATCGACACGCTCAACGAGGAGCTCGAGAGTGTGAAGCGCATAGTGAAGGAGGCTATGGAGAGCGTTGCCGAGTTGCGCGTGCCGCTCATTGCCGAGGTTAATAGCGCATCCAACTGGCTCGATGCACACTAAACAGGTTGCTTCGTTGCTGCCGAGGGTTATTTATTTCGGGTTATAGCGCTTTTTTAACTCGCCTATTGGTATCTTCACCCCCAAAAAGAGCCACTTCGCACCCTTTTTGCAGTGTGACACACAAAAATCTATTACCTTTGTAATAGAACAATCACCTCGAACGTTTGGTAGGTGAGATAACTTTATAATGATAGAGATAT
>JAGBTW010000104.1 GCA_017631135.1 Alistipes sp. | reverse complement strand
CTCGCGTGAGGAGATTGAGAAGGACTTCCCCGCATTCGTTAAGATGTTCACTTGGAACTACTTGCAGAAGCACTTCATCACCGAGGGTGAGCTCAAGGTTACTCCCGAGGAGGCAAAGGCAGAGGCTATCTCATTCGCACAGATGCAGTTCGCACAGTACGGAATGCCTTCTGCACCCGCAGATATGCTCGAGAACTTCGCAAAGCAGATCATGGATAACAAGGAGCAGCTCCAGAAGATCTATGAGAAGCTCTTCGAGGAGAAGGTTGTTGAGTATCTCCGTGGCAAGGTGAAGGTTACCGAGAAGGCTATCTCGGCTGACGATTTCGCAAAGCTCGCACAGGAGCTCGCTTAATTCCGATCCCGGAAATAGTGATATAAGGAGGCAATTCCCGGGCATTTACGGCTCGGGAATTGCTCTGTATAGAAGGTTGTGTGACAACACTTTACAACAATCGCACACAGCCTTTAACCTCAACCCTAAACCTGTAAGTATAAGTATGAAAGAATTTGATAAGTTTGCTCGTCTGCACTGCGGCATCAACTCTATGACGCTGCACGACTTCCGTGCCGAGGCTCGCGGATATGTATCGCCCACAATCATCGAGGAGCGACACCTCAACGTGGCTACGATGGATGTCTTCTCACGCCTTATGATGGACCGCATCATATTCCTTGGCGCACCCATCTACGACGACGCTGCAAACATCATCCAGGCACAGCTGTTGTTCCTCGAGTCGGTAGATGCCGACAAGGATATTCAGCTCTATATCAACTCACCCGGAGGCTCCGTATCGGCGGGCTTGGGCATCTACGACACCATGCAGCTTATCTCGTGTGATGTGGCTACAATATGCACAGGCATGGCAGCATCTATGGGTGCTGTGTTGCTCACCGCAGGTGCTGCGGGCAAGCGCTCGGCACTACCCCACTCGCGCGTGATGATTCACCAGCCCCTTGGTGGCGTGCAGGGTCAGGCATCGGACATCGAGATTACGGCACGCGAGATTGCCAAGACAAAGCGCGAGCTCTACGAGATTATCGCATCGCACTCGGGCAAGCCCATCGAGAAGATTGAGGCAGATGCCGACCGCGACTACTGGCTCACAGCAACAGAGGCTACAGAGTATGGTCTTATCGACAAGGTATTGTGCCGCAGATAACCGTTGAAACATAGATAGATGACACAGAAAACACGAAAAACAACAGAGCGCAACAACAACTGCTGCTCATTCTGTGGCACACCCGCCACAGAGGCACCCTTGATGTTCAACGGAGCTGATGGCTCGTGCATCTGCTCATCGTGCATCGAGCATGGCTATGAGCTGCTTGTTGAGCACAACATTGTCGAGGGCAACAAAAAGAGGGCAAAGGGCGCTAAGGGAGGTTCTAAGTTTGAGCCTCTTAAGAAGAGCGACCTACTGCGCCCCAACCAGATAAAGAGCTTCCTCGACGAGTATGTTATCGGTCAGGATGCCGCAAAGCGATATATGTCGGTTGCGGTATACAACCACTACAAACGACTCCTTGCAAAGGGCAAGACCGAGGATGTGGAGTTGGACAAGTCGAACATCGTGCTTGTAGGTCCTACGGGTACAGGTAAGACACTCATGGCACGCACCATAGCGCGCCTATTGCACGTTCCATTCTCGATTGTCGATGCTACAGCACTCACACAGGCTGGTTATGTGGGCGAGGATGTCGAGAGCATCCTTTCGCGCCTATTGCAAGCTGCCGACTACGACGTTGAGGCTGCCGAGCGCGGCATCATCTTTATAGACGAGATTGACAAGATTGCACGCAAGGGCGACAACCCCTCTATCACACGCGACGTGTCGGGCGAGGGTGTGCAGCAGGCACTGCTCAAAATATTGGAGGGTACGGTGGTTAACGTGCCACCCCAGGGTGGTCGTAAGCACCCCGACCAAAAGTACATCCAGGTGGACACATCAAACATCTTGTTCATCTGTGGCGGCACCTTCGATGGCATCGAGAAGAAGATTGCTATGCGTCTGAACACCAACGCTATAGGCTATGGTGCATCGAACAAGCAGCGCATAAACGAGAACAACATCATGAGCTATATTCAGCCCCAGGATTTGCGCTCGTTTGGTCTTATTCCCGAGCTTATCGGTCGCTTGCCTGTGCTCACATACATGGAGCCCCTCGAGCGCAAGGCGCTACGCTCAATACTCACCGAGCCCAAGAACTCCATCATCCGTCAGTACGAGACATTGATGGCGCTCGACGACATCAAGCTATCGTTTGAGCCCGAGGTGCTCGACTATATCGTCGACAAGGCTTTGGAGTTTAAGCTTGGCGCACGAGGCCTACGCTCCATCTGCGAGGCGGTGATGATGGACATAATGTTCGACATGCCCGAGGGCGAGAACAAGGAGTTTGTCATAACACTCGACTACGCAAAGTCAAAGATTGATAAGGCCGTATAGCACAAAATATCAATTTTTATAGTAACTTTGTAGCGTGAATATAATAATTAAACCAATATAGATATGAATATCGAACTCAGCGAACAGGAACAGTTGCGCCGTCAGTCACTCAAGGCGTTGCGCGAGTTGGGCATCAACCCCTACCCCGCAGCTCGTTTCGAGGTAAACGCAACAGCCCGCGAGATTGCCGAGAACTATGACTCGGAGAAGGGTAACTATCAGGAGGTTACAATCGCAGGACGTATCATGAGCCGCCGCATCATGGGCTCGGCATCGTTCTTCGAGCTTCAGGACTCAACAGGTCGCATCCAGGTATACATCCGTCGTGACGACATCTGCCCCGAGGGCGACCCCACACTCTACAACACCGTATTCAAGAAGCTCTTGGATATTGGTGACTTCATCGGTGTTGAGGGCTTCGCGTTCCTCACCAACACAGGAGAGTTGTCTGTACACTGCAAGAAGTTTACCGTGCTCTCGAAGTCTGTACGCCCCCTTCCCGTCGTGAAGCAGAAGGATGGTCAGACATTCGACGCACTCACAGACCCCG
>JAGBTW010000103.1 GCA_017631135.1 Alistipes sp. | reverse complement strand
GGCCTATGTGCCCATCGATGTGCGCAATATCGAGATAATGGTTAGGGATGGCGTCTTTAGCCTCTTTAGCACGGACCTCTTTGCGAATGTCGCGGGCTATGTGATGAGTGCCGCCATAGCATTCTTCTCTATCTCGTTCATCACCTTCTTCTTTATGCGTGATGATGGGTTGTTCTATAGGGGCATCGCGCTCTTCTTCCCAGAGCATATCCACGATAATATCTATCGCGCGTTGGACTCTATAACCAAGCTCTTGAAGCGCTACTTCGGTGGTCTGCTTGTCGAGAGCCTTATCCTGACTACGGTCATCTCCATTGTGCTTACCCTCTTTGGCATGGGTGGAGGTGATGCCATTGTCATAGGTCTTATCATCGGCGTGATGAATGTTGTGCCCTATGCTGGTCCATTCATCGGCACACTTATATCTGTGGCTATGTCGATGCTCACGCCCATTGATGGCGCTGTGGGCTATACGGCTGTAGTCGTGCTAATGACTATTGTCGTTGTCAAGGTAGCCGACGATTTCATTATTCAACCTACGCTCTACTCGGAGCGTATCCAGGCGCACCCCTTGGAGGTGTTCCTTGTTATCCTTATAGCAGGTTTTATTGGTGGTGTGTGGGGCATGCTCTTGGCTATCCCGCTATATACCATCATCAGAGTCATTGCGCGCGAGTTCTTCTCGGAGTATAGCGTTGTGCGCAAGCTCACAAGTCAAATGACCAAATAGTAGTGTATGATAGAAGTTGAAGAGGTGGTGGTTCATGGCCGTAAGTTGGGCCGCGCATTGGGCTTTCCTACGGCAAATATGAGCCTTGAGGGCTATGCTAATATCGAGCGTGGCGTATATCGCTCGAGCGTCGAGATTGATGGTGTCAGCTATCGCGCTATGTCGAATGTGGGTGTGCGCCCCTCGGTAGGTGGCAAAGAGCTGTTGCTCGAGACCCATGTTATCGACTATGTTGGTGACCTCTATGGTCGTCGTCTCTGCGTTAAGCTTGTTGAGAAGTTGCGCGACGAGAAGCGTTTCTCGTCGATTAGCGATCTTAAGGAGCAGTTGCAGCGTGACTATGCAAAATGCGCAAGAAAGTAGAGTTTGAATAAAAAGAGTATTTTGCGTTCTTTGTTGATATAACAGCGCATCTACTACCGCTAACGAATTATCTCTGCAATGGGCAGTACGCTTAAGTACAGCCCATCGCCTCGAAATTCGCCGAGCGTTGTATCTGCACTATTCTATCAACAAATATGCTTGTGCTCAAAATCCTCATTTACGCCAAGTAAACTGCGGTTTTTCGCGCTTCGCAAGCCTAAAACTACATCTTTTTATTCAACCTCATAGATACTACTAAAATACTTACAATATGTTAATCAGGGCTAACTGCAAGATAAACCTCGGACTCTTCGTTACGCGCAAGCGCGAAGATGGTTACCACGAGCTTGAGACCGTCATGCTCCCTGTGCGCGAACTCTACGATGTTGTGGAGGTAGAGCGCATTGAGGGTGAGGGTGTGCTGTTTGAGGGTCGCGGCATCGAGGTGGACTGCCCCGCGGATAAGAACCTATGTGTGCGTGCTGCGCGCCTTATGCAGGAGCGCTTTTGTGTGGGTGGCGTAGAGATAAAGTTGGATAAGCGAGTGCCCTTTGGTGCTGGCTTGGGCGGTGGCTCGTCGGATGCTACGGCGGTTATCGTTGCCATCAACGAGGTCTATAACCTCGGTCTTGATAAGCCTACGTTGGCAGCCTTGGCTGCGGAACTGGGGAGCGATACACCATTCTTTGTCTATAATACACCACAGCTGTGCACAGGCAGGGGCGAGATTATGTCGCCCGTCGATGTCGATTTGAGTGGTCTGTGGTTGGCTGTTGCGAAGCCCATGAACGAGGGTGTATCTACGAAGGAGGCATACTCGGGCATTAAGCCCAAGATGCCCGCCGAGAGCCTCACGCAGTTGCTTAAGAGAGCGAGACGCGAGTGGCAAGGTAGCGTGGCGAACGACTTTGAGCCGCATATCTTTGCAGCGCACCCCGCAATTGCCGAGCTCAAGCAGTCGATGTTGGATGCTGGCGCGGTGTATGCTGCAATGTCAGGCTCGGGCTCTGCGGTATTCGGTCTTTTCGACACGAAGCCATCGTTGACACTTGGCGCAGACACATTCCTGCATATAGAGCAAATAGAATAAAATAATGGAGGCTACCGCAATGGTGACCTCCATTTTTGTTGTCGATATGAGATGTCATGCTGAGCAACGCGAAGCATCCCCTCGCTTTCTACACGCTATCAGCGCGGGTTGTCGCTTGTCGGCTTCGAGGAGATTCTTCGTTACACTCAGAATGACAACACAAGCCATCATCACTAATTCATTAGAATGGCATATCGTCAACAACGCCAGCGCCTGCGGCGTATGAGGGCTGGGGCTCCTCCATGAATGGGGGCATATCGGCTGCGGGAGCAGCAGCGGCTGACTGAACGGGCTGAACGCGCCATGCACGAACATCGGTGTACCACTTGCCCTGGTAGTTGCGGCTCTCGATGTCGAACGACACGATGTAGTTCTCACCAACGCGGAGGTTGGCAACCTCCTGACCCTTGTTCATGAATGTCACAGCTATCTCCTTGCCATATTGCTTGTTGGGCTGCTCAAATACTACTGTCTGACGCTCCCATGTGCCGCGTGCCGACTGACCGGTCACCGCAGGGAGAATCTGCATTACTTTACCTTCAAAATCCATCTTTTATTCTCTTTTATCGTTAGTTTATATCTCAATCGCTTGCTCTAATGCACTATGCTACCGAGCAGGGTATGCCCAGTGCCTCGACGCGCTCGGCAATGGCGCGAAGGTCATCCTTCTCCACCTTGGTGATTGTCTGGCAGGGGGTGTCGCGGTCGAGCGAGTATACCATTACCTGCTTGGGCTTGAGCTCCTCGACAACCTTGAGCCATGCCGCAACCTCCTCCTCGGTGGTGTTGTCCACAGTTTTGCCGAGGTACTCGCCACGCAAGAACATGGTCTGCAAAATAAAGTCGCCCTCGAACATCTTTAATAGCTCTATGGTGCGAGCTACGGTGTAGTTACCCTGGGGCTTGTTCATAAGCTGCACGGTGGCATCGAATGCCGAGTCGAGCTTGAGTATGTTGTTGTCGACGCGCTTAAGTGCGCGGCGCACATCCTCGCGGTGTATCTGTGTGGCGTTCGATAGCACCGATACCTTGGCGGCGGGGCAGTGCTTGTCGCGTAGCGCTATGGTGTCCTCGATTATCGCCTCGAAGTCGGGGTGCATCGTGGGCTCGCCATTACCCGCAAAGGTGATGACATCGGGAGGTGTGCCCTCCTTAACCATCTTTGCCAATGTCTCGTCGAGCATGGCGTACACATCCTCGCGCGCATTGAAGCGACGCTTGCCGCGGTGGTCATCGTTCCAGCCGCACTCGCAGTATATGCAGTCGAAGCTGCACAACTTCGACTCTATGGGCAAGAGGTTTACACCCAGCGATATGCCCAAGCGACGTGAGCGCACAGGACCAAAGATTATATTGTCGTATAGTGAAGTCATAGGTTGCTTTTTATTGGTTAGTTTTTGCTGCCCTTTGCGCCACCGAGCTTCGCGCCATGCTTCGCCTGGTATGCAAAGATGTTTTCCGAGTAGCTTGTTGTCTTGAACTCCGAGTCGCGCTTGCGCTTGAACGCCACGGCGATGAGGCGGTCTACGAGCTCGTCGAACTTAACACCCGTAGCCTCCCACAAGTAGAACGACAATGAGCCAGGGATGGTGTTAATCTCGTTGACGTAGATGTTGCCGTTGGCCTCGTCAATCATGAAGTCGATGCGCGACACGCCATCGCACGCCAAGACACGGAATGTCTGGCATGCTGTCTTGCGGATGAATGCCGTAACATCCTCGGGTAGGTTGGCGGGTATCTCGCGCACGGTAGAGTGCATACCCTCCGAGGGTTTGTTCTTGCCACCACCCAAGTACTTATCCTCATAGCTCAAAATCTCGCCACTGCGCACTGGTGCCTCGCACACCGAGGGCTCGCAGTCGTAGTAGTCACCCAAGACAGAGCAGTTTATCTCCTTGAGCTTCTCAACGAGCTTCTCAACAATTATGCGCTTCGAGTACTTTATGGCGTTGTCCACAGCCTCCACAAGCTCCTCGCGGTTGTGCACAGCCTTGATGCCTACGGATGAGCCGAGGTTTGCGGGCTTAACGATAAGAGGGTAGTTCAACGCCTCGCTGCGCTCCACGCATGCCTCCTGCTCCGAGAGCCACTCCTTGTCCGAGAACCACACATAGTCGATTACGGGGATGCCGCTCTCCTTGAGTATCATCTTCATGGTAATCTTGTCCATGCCGTTTGCCGAAGCAAGGGGGTTGGGGCATGCATAAGGTATGCCTGTCATCTCGATGAGACCCTGGAACGAGCCATCCTCGCCCGATGTGCCGTGCAAGCATGGTAGGATAACGTCGATGGTTATAATCACGTCGCTACCGAAAAGGGGCTTGCGCACCTTGTAGAGGTTGTTGTCGCCATATACGGGGCGGAAGTACACCTCGTCGACCGATGCGAGCAACGCCTTCATGTCGCGATAGTTGTCCGTAGTCATGAGCTTGTCACCCGTATACCAGTGACCCTCCTTTGAGATGTATATGGGCACGATGTTGTACTTGTCGCGGTTCATCGCTGCCATAGTCTGTGCCGCTGTGATTACCGAAATCTCGTTCTCCACCGAGCGGCCACCAAATATTACACCTACATTGATTTTCATTGTCTTATGTCGTTTTAGTTATTATTTATTTAAATGAGTCGGGCAGGTCGTTTTCATACAACACCACGTCGCCCACCTTTAGGCGTGGCTGTAGCTCTGCCATCGCCTCCTTGAACGATGCTACTCTCGACACGCGCGCCATGTCGTAGCCACCATCCTCGAGACCCGCAGTTATAGCCTCGCGGTTAACCTCGTTTACGACAATCACACCATCGGCATTCGACATGGCGATGTCGCGACCAAAGGCGCGGTTGTTATCGTACTGCTTCGCACCCATCTCAACAAATCCTGGCGTAACCACATATCTCGAGCCTGTGGTGTCGAAGCCACTCAACACCTCGAGTGCCATGCGTGCGCCTGTGGGATTGGAGTTGTACGCATCGTCGAGGATGGTGATGCCACCATTTGTGCGCATGCTCAAACGGTGTTCCACCTGCTCAATCTGCTTCACGCCACGACGGCGTGCCTCGGTGCTTATACCCATCTTCTCGGCTATGGCGAGTGCCGCAGTGATGTTTAGGATGTTGCCACGACCAAGGAGGTGCGTTGCGTAGCCCTCGTCGGTTGTTGCGCCATGCTCGACACTAAACGTCGTGCGCTGTGTGCTGTATAGAATATCTGTTGCGCGGTAGTCTGCCTCGCAACTATCTATGGCATAGGTCTTTACCTTGATGCCGTTAGTCTTGATGTGGTTCAGTGCAGCTTCAGAGTCGATGTTGACGATGCCCACTCCACCCTCGGGCAGAGCATCTATAAGCTCGAACTTTGTGCGTGCCACATTCTCCACCGAGCCGAATGTCTCGAGGTGCATCTCGCCCACCGATGTTACAATGCCCATGTCGGGGCAGACGAGGTCGCATATCTCCTTGATGTCGCCACGCTGCTTGGCACCCATCTCCACGATGAATACCTCGTGGTGGGGCTTGAGGTGCTCGCGCACGGTGCGCACAACGCCGAGCGTGGTGTTGAAGTTACCTGGCGTCATAAGCACATTGTAGCGCTCCGAGAGCACACGGTAGAGAAAGTGCTTCGTAGATGTCTTGCCAAAGCTGCCTGTGATGCCGATGATGGTCAAGTGGGGCATCGAGCGTAATATGCGCTTGGCATCGTTGTAGTACCAGCGTGTTATTGCCGCCTCCATGGGCTTGTTTATGGCGTTGGCAAGGATAATCCAGTAGTCGAAGGTCGCTACCAGGAGTAGGGGCACGGCGTAGCGGTCATCGAGGAAGTGTCCGCCTGCGAGGGCTGCTGCAACAAGCATATAGCGCGTCACGAGCAGACGCTTCACACGCATGGTGTAGGCGAGCTTAATTTTGTACTCAATCGAAAACTCCGCGATGGCGATGGTGAGCATCCAGAGGCCGAGGGGCAGAAGCAGTGCCCAGTGTTGTGTGAAGTATGTCGCCACAGCACCCACCAATGCTACCATGTTGGCGCGAGAATGCCACTCGCCCGTAGAGCGCAACCAGCGGTTATAACGCTCTATGCGGTAGCTGTTCTGCTGAAACATCTGCGTAGAATAGCGCACCGTAGCACACAAAAATGCCAACCACGAAAACCAAAAGAGGTATATTACTGCAATCTGCATATGCTACTCGATATTAAGAAACGACTTTAACGATGCCATCCATAGCGCGGGCTGCTCCAACATCGCGAAGTGTCCAGCACCATAGGCTACTACCAATCCCGCATTGGGCATCAGGCGCTCCATGGTGTAGGCATCCGATATGGGTGTTGCGGTATCCTTGTCGCCCCAAAAGAGCAATACGGGTGCAACAACCTTGTGCATAACCTTGCACAAGTCCTCGTTCACGCACTTCGAGAGGATGGCACGCATCATGGGCGTTGCGCGGTTATAGTCCGAGGAGCCCGCCCTCGAGCGACGTTGCTCGATGAGTATGGATGCCTTTTGCTTGCCGATGAGGATGGGGAGCGCGTGCTTCATGAGCTTGAAGGTGTAGACCTTGCGGTAGTAGGTGAGCGAGCGCTTGGGCTTCACGCCCGCAGCGTCGGTGAGCACCACGCGTGCCACCTCGTTGCGCGAAGCATAGAGTATCGACACACGACCACCAAAGGAGTGTCCCACGAGCGTTGGGCGCACCACACCGAGAGACGAGAGTAGCGCCTCGATAGAGCGTGTGTACTCCTC
>JAGBTW010000102.1 GCA_017631135.1 Alistipes sp. | reverse complement strand
GACGAATAACTTACGAACTGAAAACTGAAAACTGAAAAGTGTGGTGTCTGCGACGCCGATTTATAAAACTTATGCGAAGCATACCTTACCTTTCAGTTTTCACCTTTCACTTTTAACTTTGAATATTATGGATCTAAAAGAACGTTTCCTAAAATATGTATCGTTCGACACGCAGTCGGACGAGTCAAGCACATCGTTTCCATCTACCGATAAGCAGTTGGTGTTGCTCCGCCACCTTAAGGAGGAGCTCGAGACTATAGGTCTTAAGGAGGTAACAATGGACGAGTATGGCTACGTTATGGCGACACTCCCTGCAACTAAAGGCATGGAGAAAGCACCTGTAATCGGCTTTATCTCGCACGTGGATACTGCCCCAGATATGAGTGGTGCAAACGTTAAGCCTCAGGTTTTAGCGAATTACAACGGTAAGGATATCCAACTCGGAGGAGATGTGTGGATGCGCGTTGAGGAGTTCCCAGAGCTATCCTTCTTCAAGGGTCATACCCTTATCCACACCGACGGCACTACACTTCTCGGTGCTGACGACAAGGCGGGTGTCGCTGAGATTGTAACCGCAATGGAGTGGCTTATAGCGCACCCAGAGGTGGCACACGGCAAGATTCGCGTGGGCTTCACCCCAGACGAGGAGATTGGTCGTGGTGTAGACTACTTCGACGTTAAGAAGTTCGCAGCCGACTTCGCATACACCATGGATGGTGGTATGGAGGGCGAGTTGGAGTACGAGAACTTCAACGCGGCAGGTGCAAAGATTACTATCGCAGGTCGTAATGTACACCCAGGTATGGCGAAGAACAAGATGATCAACGCAATTGACATCGCAACTGAGCTTAACGGTATGCTTCCTGCGGACCAGCGTCCACAGTTTACAGAGCATTACGAGGGTTTCTTCCACTGCGTGGGCATCAAGGGTAGCGTTGAGGAGGCGGAGATTAACTATATCATTCGCGATCACGACACCGAGAAGTTCGAGCAGAAGAAGCAACTTATGGAGAGCGTGGTAGAGTTCCTGCAGCGCAAGTATGGCGAGAAGGTGTTGACACTCAATATGCGCGACCAGTACTACAATATGCGTAAGATGGTCGAGCCGCACCCACAGGTTATCGAGAAGGCTAAGCGCGCTATGATTGAGGCGGGCGTTAAGCCTCTTGTGAAGCCTATTCGCGGTGGTACCGATGGCTCTCGTCTCTCATTCATGGGTCTGCCTTGCCCTAACCTCTTTACGGGCGGTATGAACTTCCACGGACGCTACGAGTATGCCTCGCTAACAACGATGCAGAAAGCGATGAATACTATCATTAACCTTGCACGTATCTGGGCAGAGTAATTTCTTCCGATAAGGCAGACATCTACTGCCGCTAACAAAATATGTCTGCAATGGGCTGTACGCCCAAGTACAGCCCATCGCAGCCAATTTTGCCGAGCGTTGTATATGCAGCCTTCTCAAAAGAAATTATGTCGTGCAGACCTGAATGTTAGTTTTCGTTGCTCTTGGTGAGGCGACAACAAAGGTTGTAGGGTTGTGTGATATTCTATGTTACTATTTACTAATTAGATTATGAATAACCAATACGGATATATGAGAGTGGCGGCAGCGGTGCCTCGCGTCCATATCGCTGATGCACACCGCAACGCAGAGGGCGCTCTCAAGATTATGCAGGATGCCTTCAACGAGGGCGTGGAGATTGTCGTTATGCCCGAGTTGTCGCTCGTGGGTTATACATGTGGCGATATGGTGCTCCAAAAGAAGCTCCTCAAGGATTCGGAGAATGCTCTTGCATGGCTCATGGAGGAGACTGCCGACATCCCAACTATCGGCATCGTGGGTCTCCCCGTAGTATATGCCGACCGCCTCTACAACTGTGCTGCAATCATCGGTCAGGGACAGTTGTGGGGTATCGTGCCCAAGAGCTATATACCCAACTATGGTGAGTTCTCGGAGCTCCGCTGGTGGGTATCGGGCTATGGCATCAAGGATCGCATGATTCGCTTTGCGGGTCAGGAGTGTCCCTTTGGTGCAGACCTCTTGTTCGACCTCCACGGTGTGGAGTTTGGCGTAGAGATTTGCGAGGATATGTGGGTGCCCGTGCCACCATCATCAATGCAGGCGGTGCAGGGTGCAAAGTTGCTTTTCAACCTATCGGCATCGCCCGAGTCGGTACGCAAGCACGACTACCTCATCTCGCTCATCGCCGAGCAGTCATCACGCACCATGGCAGCATACGTCTACGCATCATCGGGTCATGGAGAGTCGTCAAGCGACCTTGTCTTTGCGGGAAATGCTGTTGTTGCCGAGCTCGGCAGGGTATTGGGTGTGAGCGAGCGCTTCGTGCGCAACGACCGCATGGTAATATCGGACATCGATGTTGAGTATATCTCTACACGCCGTGCTGCACGCAACACCTTCTACTACCCCGAGGCTCCCGAGATGCGTGTGGTGGAGGTTGAAGTAGACGAGATTGTACGCACCGACCGTGTGCGCCGTCATATCGAGCCTATCTACTTCGTGCCCGAGAATAAGGAGGCACGCGATACACACTGCCGCGAGGTATTCGCTATTCAGAGCGCAGGTTTGGCACAGCGCCTCGAGCACACAGACTGCAAGACTGCCGTAATAGGCATTTCGGGTGGTCTCGACTCTACGTTGGCACTGCTTGCTGTGTGCGATACATACGACCTCTTGGGTCTCGACCGCAAGGGTATCATAGGCGTTACAATGCCTGGCTTTGGCACTACTGACCGCACATATCAGAACGCCTTGGCTATGGTGCGCGAGTTGGGTTGTACGCTGCGCGAGATACCAATCAAGGATGCTTGCGAGCAGCACTTCAAGGATATAGGTCTCGATGTTGATGAGCGCTCTGTGGCGTACGAGAACTCACAGGCACGCGAGCGCACACAGATACTCATGGACGTAGCGAACATGTGTGGCGGTATGGTCATCGGCACGGGCGATATGAGCGAGTTGGCTCTCGGCTGGGCAACATACAACGGCGACCAGATGTCTATGTATGGCATCAACGCTTCGGTGCCCAAGACGCTTGTTAAGCACATGGTTGAGTGGTATGCAAACAACCGCGCCGAGGGTGCTTTGCGCACAGCCCTGCTCGATGTCGTAGAGACTCCCGTGAGCCCCGAGTTGCTTCCCGCAGATGGCAATGATATAGCACAGAAGACCGAGGATCTTGTAGGTCCATACGAATTGCACGATTTGTTCATCTACCATTTCACACACTACGGCTTTGCACCCGAAAAAATCTACATGATGGCCAAGTCTGCCTTTGGCAAGGCTTATGAAAAGGAGGAG
>JAGBTW010000101.1 GCA_017631135.1 Alistipes sp. | reverse complement strand
GCGGACAAAGGGACTCGAACCCCCACGCCTCTCGGCATCAGATCCTAAGTCTGACGTGGCTACCAATTACACCATGTCCGCAGGATCTTGAACACCCGTAAACCAACGAGTGTGCTCAATGTTTGAGTCATCAAGCGGGTGCAAAGGTAAAAACTTTTTGCAATATACACAACATTATTACGCTTTTTCGCATAATTTTTTCTATTTTTGTATCTTGAATGTCGGCGTTGCAGCGTTGTTATGCGTTGCAATATGCTAATAAATAGAGAGTTAATATGCCCAAGACCATAACCCTACAACTGTCGCCCAAGCAGGCTGCAGACGAGAAGTTTTACATTGCGCGTGCTGCCGAGCGTCTCGGCATACGTCAGAGCGAGATAGCGCTTGCGCGTGTCGTGAAGCGTTCTATCGACGCGCGTCAGCGCATGGCAAAGGTGAACCTCTCGCTCGAGATATACATCGACAAGGAGCCGCAGCCCGCACCTCTGCACTTCGACTACCCCTCGGTAGATGGGGGCACGGAGGTTGTCGTTGTGGGCTCTGGTCCTGCGGGACTCTTCGCCTCGTTACGCCTTATAGAGCTGGGCTTCAAGCCTATACTCTTGGAGCGTGGCAAGTCGGTGTTGTCGCGCAAGCACGACATCGCGCAGATAAACCGCGGTGGTGAGATTAACCCCGACTCGAACTACGCCTTTGGCGAGGGCGGTGCGGGTACATTCTCGGATGGCAAGCTCTTCACGCGCAGCAAGAAGCGTGGCGACTATAACAAGGCGTTGCAGACGCTCGTGTGGCATGGTGCTAACCCCGCGATATTGTACGAGGCACACCCCCATATCGGCACTGATAAGCTGCCTCGCATCATCTCGAACATCTGTCGCACCATTAATGAGCATGGTGGCAAGGTGTTGTTCGAGAGCAAGGTATCGGGCTTCGTGGTCAAGCAGGGCAGAATTACGGGCGTTAAGGTTGGTGACAACACCATTGAGGGTGCTGCCGTGGTCTTGGCTACAGGACACTCGGCACGCGATATATACGAGTTGTTGCACGCCTCGGGCATAGCTGTTGAGGCGAAGCCCTTTGCTATGGGTGTGCGCATCGAGCACCCCCAGAGGCTTATCGACAGCATTCAGTATCACCGCGACGAGCGTGGCGAGTGGTTGCCGGCGGCAAGCTATTGACGTGTTAGCCAGGAGGCTGGTCGTGGCGTATACTCATTCTGCATGTGCCCTGGTGGCTTCATCGTGCCCGCCATGACCGACGGCACACAGTCGGTGGTCAATGGCATGTCGCCCAGTGGTCGCAACTC
This sequence comes from Alistipes sp., assembly GCA_017631135.1. Classification (GTDB taxonomy): domain Bacteria; phylum Bacteroidota; class Bacteroidia; order Bacteroidales; family Rikenellaceae; genus Alistipes. Next base: position 1,497 of record JAGBTW010000101.1, on the reverse strand, counting down.
GGCATTTGCCAACTCTGGACTCGTTACGGAGGTACGCCTCGAGGACTTTGCTCACTTGAGGGAGGAGTGGGGTGAGCTTGCGGGCTTGCGCTACCAGCAACTATTTGAGGAGCTTGCGCGCCAGCATAGTGGCGATAAGCAGGTTGCTCCCGCGCAGCGCGTCTCGGACTTCGTCTATGGCAGGGAGTCGCGCACGCTGCCACGCACATCGTACATACCTGGTATCACCCCCTCGCGCCTTGATAGGTGGATGCCCGAGGAGATTGGCGCGCGTCTGCGCAGTGGCATCGCCACCTTTGGCAAGAAGATGAAGGGCTTTGTTGCTGACGAGGCCATCGTTGTGGGCGTTGAGTCGCGCACGTCAACCCCTGTGCGCATCCCTCGTGACCCCGATACACTTATGCACACACAGGTCGAGGGTCTCTTCCCTGCGGGTGAGGGAGCGGGCTATGCTGGTGGTATCGTCTCTGCAGCGTTGGATGGCGAGCGCATTGCCGAGGCTGTAGCTCGCTACTGCAAGGCACATAATTTCTAATTAGGGGGCGTTAGGCGGTGACGACGTTAGCAATCATCCTCACAATCTTGGGCTATGTCGCCATGCTCTTTGTTGTTGCGTGGCGCAGCAGTCGTCGTGCCGACAATGCGACCTTCTTTACGGGTGGGCGTAACACGCACCGCGTTGTTGCAGCCATCGCCATGGTGGGTGCTGCGATGTCGGGCGTAACCTATATCTCTGTTCCTGGCACTGTCCAGGCGGATAGCTTCTCCTATCTGCAAACATGTATCGGCTTTATCGTGGGCTATGCCGTTATAGCCTATGTCCTTGTGCCTCTGTATTATAAGTTGGGCGTTGTGTCGTTGTATGAGTACCTCGATAGGCGCTTTGGTATTGTCGCTCATCGCACGGGTGCATGGCTCTTTTTTGTTGCCAAGACCCTCTCCGCCTCGCTCCGCGCCTATGTGATATGTGTGGTGCTTCAGACCATTCTTTTCGACCATTATGACATACCTTTTGTGGTGAATGCCGCTATTATGATGTCGCTCGTGTGGCTCTATACACGCCGCGGGGGTGTCAAGTCGGTGGTGTGGGTCGAGATGCTCAAAACAGTGATTATGGTGGGTAGCCTTGTCGCCGCTATCGTGGTCATCGCCAAGGCATTGGGGTTGAACGCATGTGGCACGTTGGACTATATTGTTGACAGCGACTACTCGCGCATCTTCTTTTTTGATGACCCCATGGAGGGGCGTTACTTCTGGAAGCAGTTCCTTGCGGGCATATTTTTGGTTGTCGCCATGACGGGTCTCGACCAAGATATGATGCAGACGGTGTTGTCGTGCCGTAGTAGGCGCGATGCCGAGCGCAGCCTTATGACCTCGGTGCTTATGCAGGTGGGTGTCATAGTCTTGTTCCTCGCCCTTGGTGTGTTGCTTTATGGCTTTGCCGAGGAACATGGCGTCGATGTTGCGGGTGATAAGCTCTTTGGATATGTCGCTACG
>JAGBTW010000100.1 GCA_017631135.1 Alistipes sp. | reverse complement strand
TTCTTGAGGCCCCAGTTCTCCACATTCACAATCTGACCGCCGTTCTCGGTGATTACGCCCTGGAATTTGTCAGCAACCTCCTGCACCTGTGCGTCAGAGAGGACGGGAGTGACAATGAAAACGGTTTCGTAATTGTTCATAGTTGTTTAATTAAATTAAAGTTTTTTGCATAAAGCGGTGCAAAGGTAGTAATAATTTCCCAATTTGCAACACATCTTCTAACTTTTTTTATTTTTGTGCGCCTACCTATATAATATAGCGCGCTGAAATCGTGTTAGTTGTTCTTGTTGAAGTACTCGAAAAATCGCTCTTTGTAGTTCTCGCCCAAGGGAATGTACTCGCCATTGTCGAGGAAGATGCGACCCTTGGTGTAGCTCGCTATGCGCTTAAGGTTAACGATGTAGGAGCGGTGAACACGCAAGAAACTGTCGGCGGGGAGCGTGGTCTCCATGTTCTTGAGGCGGAAGAGGGTGGTTATGGTCGAGCTGCCCTCGATATGCAGGCGCACATACTCGCCCGCGCTCTCCAAGTATACTATGTCGGCAACCTTCACAAGCTGTGTTTTGTAGTCCGCCTTTACGGAAATAACCTCCTTGTCGGCAGCCTCCGCCTCGTTCTGTGCGATGGCGCTCTCGGCGGCGCGGCAACGCTCCACAAGGTCGACAAGCGATATGACCTTCTGCGAAGCCTTCATAAACTCCTCATACGAGAAGGGCTTCAAAAGGTAGTCTATGGCGTTAAGTTTGAAACCTTCGATTGCAAACTCGGGGTGTGCGGTGGTAAAGACAATGAAGTGACCAGGGTCTATGCTGCGCACAAAGTCGAGACCATTCATGTCGGGCATGTTGATGTCGACAAAGAGCAGGTCGACGTTTGTTGTCTTGAGCACCTCTTGTGCCTCGCGGGCACTGCGACACACGGCAACCAACTCCAGCTGCTCGGTGCGCTCGATATAGCTTTTTATCTGTCGTAGAGCCATAGGCTCGTCGTCAATTGCGATGCATCGTACCATGGTTCAATGTGTTTTATAGTTGTTTGTTAATGGGTATTACAAGCTCAACGATATATTGGTCGAGGCTCGAGCTGTCGGTGGTGAGTGTGTAGCTGCTGCCAAAGAGCAGGTCGAGACGCTTGGTTATGTTGTTCAGTCCTATGCCACTATGCTCGGTATCTTGCGAGGTGTGGCGGCTGTTGGAAACAACGCATGTCAGGGTGTCGGTGTCTACGGCGATGTTGATGTCGATGTAGGATGGCTTGTCGTAGCTTATGCCATGCTTAAAGGCATTCTCCACAAGCACGATGAGCAACAGCGGGGGTATGACAACCTTGCGACATGTGTTTATGTTGGGCGTATTGAGCTTTATCTCCACATCGTCTATGTAGCGCACGCGCATGAGCTCGATGTAGTTGTGTATGAAGTCCACCTCCTTGTCCAGCGATGTGGTGCTGCCACTCGAGTCGTAGAGCACATGGCGCAACAGGCGCGATAGCTCCATCACACACTGCTTGGCAAGCTCCGCGTCGAAGTCTATCATCGCGTGGATGTTGTTGAGCGTGTTCATGAGGAAGTGTGGGTTTATCTGATACTTCAGATATTGCATCTCGGTCTCGATGTTCTGCTTCTCGAGTATGGTCATGCGGCGCTCGGTCTCGAGTGTGCGGTAGTAGAGCTTAATCATCGAGTTGGCACCCGCCATAAATACGCCAAGCAACACATTCCAGTACCACTCGAGGTCGGTGAACGACGCCTTGTCGCGCAACACGGCATTCTCCTGCCAATACTGGAAGTCACCAATCTCTATAGTGCCGAAGATGGCAAAGAGCATCGCAAGAAGCAGAATGCTGTAGAGCCAATAGCGGTTGCGCAGTAGCAGCTGTGGCGCGAGGATGGTGGTGTTGACGATGAAGATGAGGAAGTATGGTGCAATCTTACCCCACGAGATAATCACCTTGTTGAAGTCAACTACCGTCTCGGACATCAGTTGCGCATTCATAAAGGGTATAAGGAATATGGCTACCCACACAAGCGTGTATAGCATATTCTCTCCTAATCGCCAATTTCTAAATATCTTCATAGTAGCGCAAAAGTATATATTTTTCTTCACATTAACAACCTTTCTCGCTAATTAATAAGTAGTCGTCAATATTCTATCAACAAAAACGATATTGAGGGACTTGAGAGATGCTGTGAACAAACCAATCAACTACAGAATTGCATAGAACCTATCGGGTATCATTGCCCTTATCAAATGCAATTCTTCGCAATGACGTTTTTTATAGGAGCGACACCTTTAGGTGTGCAAGGCTCGCCTTGCAACAAGCCCCTCCTTTTCAAACGGAGGGGTTTGGGGTGGATTGTAAATATATTTATTTTTTTATAGTGAATATATAACAGTTATAATCTTTGATTTTATACTACTGACAGTAGCATTATGACTATTGGTGCTGATTAAGTCAAACTTAAAACAGCACCAATAGTCATAATGAAAGTGCGAAGCACTATAAAATCAAAGAGTATAGCATCAGTAGTATCGTTTTAGTAACCACCTAATTGCCAGCTATAGGTCTTTGGGTTTATTGGCATTGCGTTGTAATCGCAGAGGTTGTCGCACTGGCCTCTGACCAGTTCGCCCTTTGTGGTGTTGGGGTACTTCTCTGCCACGGTCTTGTAGTTGCACAGCGCGTAGTTTAGCTCTGCGGCAACCTCGTCATCGGTGGCTATCTCGCACGCCAAATTAAAATACTCCTCACTTCTCGCCACAGCAGCGCGAGTGAAATCGTCAACCTCCCATTGTCTCTTCTCGCACACCTGTCCCCAGTAGCTGCAACCGCGATAATACTGGGTGAGTTCCCAGCAGTTGTTGAACGAGTTACACAAGCCTGTTGTGTACTCCATTATGAGTCGTGCCTTGCGGTTTGGCTCGGTGGTGAGGCTTATGTTCTGCTCAAGGGCGTGCATGCGACAAGCAAAGTCGTATCTGAAGTCGCCATGTGGCTCGATGGCTCTCGGCTCGATGCTGAATGGGTCGTACTCCATTCTCACGTTAAGGTGGTCTTTGTACGCCTCGCTCACTGCGCCAAGATACTTGACAGCCTCTTCGTAGCGCATGCTACGCAAGCATTGTGTGCCCGCGATGTCGTTAAGGTAATCACGCTCCGTATAACCGCGCTCGTTGAGGTATCTGTCGAGATCTGAAGCAGGTCTCTCCACGCTGCGGAGATAGTCGATGGCGGTGTCGGCGCCAAGGCTGTCTACCATCTCGAAGAAGTGGTCGCTGTAGTCGTGGCTGTTGAAACTTTGGGAGTATCTATATCCCGACATGGTGTAGATACCTGTTGTCTCGTAATAGTCTCCGTCATCTGTCCAGTTCCAGTCGGTTACCTCTCGCTTGTTAACAAGCCCCAGCAGTCTGTTGTCTGCCATGTTGGCGAGTTGCAGTGCGCGTGTATGCTTGCCCGCTTTGAGCATTCGTGGGCATATCTCGGCAAGCACAATCCTGCGCAACATGTCGTTCCAATAGTAGTAGCTTTCGCAGTTGTCGAGTTTGTAGCCGCTGGCTGTCTCCTGTCGCACTTTTTCGTCTATGTTGTTGATAATCATTGTATCTAACCACTGCAATTGCGTGAGTAGTTTGCGCTCGTAAGAGGTGTTGTAGGGTAGGGTCTTGGCATCGATGTATATGCGAAATATCTTGATAGACTCCTCCATAAAATCGCTTTTTTTGCACTTCTCTGCCAAGCCTATAAGGCGCGATGCTTCGTCTATGTCGCCCTTGAAGTCCGACAAAAAGGCTGCGGTGTAGTACCACATGGCGGGGTTGTCGCTCTTGCCGCCCTTTGCCATGCGTAAGCATAGCGAATATAGCCTCTGTATCTCGATGCTGAAGTAGTACTCATCCTCCCAATAGTACTCGCCAAGGGGCTCTATGTCTCTTATGAACGATTGTAGCGTCTTTTCGATGTAGGTGCTGTTGGGGGCATACTCACACACCATCTCGAGTGCCTCGACGGTCGATATTTGCTCGCCTGTGCGACCAGCACAAAAGAGCATCGACTCTATGTCGCCCATCTCTGCAAAGTAGGTGATGGCTTTGTCGGAGTGGTTGAGACGAAACTCTGTGCCCGCAATGTAGGGTTGTATGAGTTTGCGCATAAGGTTGTCTGCGGGAAGGTTTACCACCTCGGCGTTCCATAGCTCGACGCACTCCTCGTATCTGCCCAGGGTGAAGAGTGCTCTTATGGCTTGGAGCAGGTAGCGGTCGCGTAGCTTGGGCTCGTTAACCGATAGTGCCTTCTCGGCAATCTCCTCAATGGTCATCCTTGCGCCAACCCTCATCGATGGGTAGTACCAACGTGAGTTGCGCTGAAAACGTATATACTCGTTGGTCTTGGCAAGAAGCAAAAAGTCGAGGATGGCGCTATCTTTTTCTGTTATCCACTCGATAAACTTGTTGCTGTAGTCGGCATCGCGGTTGTCGTAAATCTTCTCGAACTCCTCTAACGGTATTGTGTAGACAATGTCGTAAATATCCTCCAATGGAATGGTGTCGGAAGTTAGACGCTGCCACTCTCGGCAATTGCGACTTGCATCGGGGTTGGTGCTATCTGTGCCACTCGATATTTCGGGCTGCTTGTTGTATACCCTATACATGTAGTAGCCGTTGGGTGTATACCATGGACCCCAACAAGCGAGCACATTGCCCGCTTGGCATATAGTGAATAGGCCAATAATTAAGTATTTGATTGATTTCATCGTCGGTGTAGTTTTTAAGTTGGGTCTCGTCTAAATGGTATAGTATGTTTCCGCGTGAGGGCTTGCCGAAAGCCTTTTCTACTAACTCCTTAACTGTCGTAATCTCGGCGGCTGTGGGTCGCTCATGTCGGATATACTCGTTGTTTTTAACTGTGTGCTCGTCGTGCGATACGATTGCAACGAATTTGTTGTTGTCGAATTTCACGCCCCAACCAAATGCGGGGTATGCGTAGTCGAGCGGAATCTTATACTTCGTTGGGCGCAAGTAGGGCTTTACGTCGGCGATGTGCAGTATCGAGTTGCTGGTGCTTGGGTCTTTGAGTGCTCCCGTGTTGTAGAGCATCAAGACGCCTCTGTCGACGCGTGGGGGTGTCTCTTGCATTTGGTGAAGCCTTATGGTTATGCTCAACTCGATGCCCGACGAGGCTAACTCCTTGCGCACGGCGCGACACAATTTGTAGTAGCTCTCTTTGGTGGAGCTTGTCCAGTCGCAGTCGAGCTGTATCTCCTTGGTCGTGCCGCAGTTATTGTACGAAGCCATTGCCAAGAGTCGCTCTACGATGAGCGTTGCAAACTCCTCCTCTTTGCCATTCATAGCCCTTAATGCCTCGATGGTTATGTATGTCACTGGGACAATCTCGATGCCTGCGGGTATCGCCGAAACGAACTTGGTCGTGGCGATAGGTACTATCTCTGTTGTGCCCGATAGCAAGTCTTGCTCTCGGGCAACATCAAACATTCGCACATAGAGACGCTTGATGTCGTGGCTCTCGAGGAAGTCCATCTCCGCGGGACTGATGTCGAATGTGGTCTTCCAATAGTAGCTCGAGTTCTGCTTGACACCGTCGTTGGGGGTGTCGCTTCGCTGACCGCAGTTGGTCATTGCCATAGTGGCAACAATGAGAAGGAGTAATCTGGGTAGGTGTTTCATGGTGATTATGTTTTTCTTTGACAAATTTCTAAAAAAGAAATCGTACAGCCGAGAGATTTTATCTCAACTGTACGAAATCGTTTTTCGAGTGTATGAAATACCCCTTGTGGTGCTATTTCGGTATGGCGGTTTTCTATTAATCTCTTCGCCAAACTATGTAGCTTGTGTTTTTTGGCATCTTGCGGCGACCAGTGTAGTAGTTGTCGTTGCCGAACTCGTGTGTTGTGCCACTCTCGTCAACCGCCCAGCCGTAAGCCGATGAGCCGACAAGATAAACGGCTTGGTCTACACCCAAATCGGCTAATGCTTGTGCAAAGTCGTGGAATGACTCTGTGGTACCTGTCTCGACCATGAATATCTCGCCTTGACGGTCGCATATCGCTCTGCGGATAGATTTTCCTTTTGGTTCATTGTCAATGACTTGACCATCCTTCACGAGGGGATATTGCCTGAAGAAGTGACCACCGCTTATGGTTGCCTCCTCAAATAGCGAGGTGTTGTCCTCCACGCCCACGGTAACCTTGCCGTTTATTGAGGCGCAATA
>JAGBTW010000013.1 GCA_017631135.1 Alistipes sp. | reverse complement strand
GAAGTAGAGCTTGTTGCCGATGCGGATTTTGCGTGCGGGGTCTACCAACACATCCCACAAGCGGAGCTCGCGGTTGAGCTCACGGAGCAAGAAAATCTCGATGTCGGCACCCGTCTTCTCCTTGCAGCCCTGCAAGCGTGCGGGGAAGACCTTCGTGTCGTTGAACACGAACATATCCTTCTCGTCGAAGTACTCAATAATATCCTTGAACGTGCGATGCTCAATCTCGCCTGTTGAGCGGTGCAACACCAAAAGGCGTGCGTCGTCACGATTTATCGTAGGATATTGTGCAATCATATCCTGCGAAAAGTCGTAACCATACTGCGATAACTTCATATTTCTTTCAAAAAAAGCGTGTAATAATCAAATACTATACGAAAAAACTGCTATTTTGTTTCACACTCACGCAATTTTTCCATAAAATCGTCGAGCGTATGTGCCTTTTCGGTCGTGTAGCCACCACTGCGTGTGCGACGCAACGAGGTGAGGTAAGCACCGCTATTGAGTGCCTCGCCAATCTCGAATGCCAACGAACGTATGTATGTGCCCTTGCTGCAACGCACTCTAATCTTGATGCGTGGCATGTCATACTCCACGAGCTCGAGCTCATATATATTAATAAGTGCGCGCTTGAGCTCCACCTCCTCGCCCGCACGCGCAAACTCATACGCACGCACACCCTGCACCTTCTTGGCAGAGTAGAGCGGAGGCAACTGCTCGCGCTCACCCGTAAGGCTGTGCAACGCCTCCTCGACCATCTCGCGCGTGATATGCTCCGTGGGATAGGTGTAGTCCACCTCGTGCTCCATGTCGCCACTGGGCGTCGTAGCACCAAGCATCAGCTCTGCGACATACTCCTTCTCCTCGGCCTGCAGTGCCTCGACCTGCTTTGTGGCACGACCTATGCAGACGAGCAAGATGCCCGTAGCCAAGGGGTCGAGCGTGCCCGCATGACCTATCTTAATCTTGGGGTAGCCGCACTTGCGCAACTGAAACTTTATCTTGCGCACCACATCGGCACTTGTCCACTCATAGGGCTTGTCGATAACCGCAACATAGCCCTCGGGGAACTCAACCTCACGCAATGAAAACTCCTCCATTTATACCATTAAAATAAGTATGAACCAATAGCCAAAACACCCACTACGGCGCAGTAGATAGCAAACCAAATAAGTTTGCCCTTTTTGACGATGTTAATCATGAAGCGACAAGCGAGGCAGCCCACAACAAACGCAGTAAGGAAGCCCGCAACGAGAGCCGCAGTTGAGACACCCTCAATCGAGAGTCCTCCGTCGACAACATTGAGTAGCGTCTCGCCGATGATGGGTGCCAAGACCATGAGGAACGAGAATGTTGCGACAATCTCCTTGCGGTTGCCGAGCAACAAGCCCGTAGCGATGGTTGTGCCCGAGCGTGAGAGACCTGGCGTAGCGGCTACAGCCTGTGATACGCCGATGATAAAGGCATCGCGATAAGATATGCTATCCTTCTGGCGAGGCTTTGCGTAGTAGGCAAACGACAAAAGTGCCGCTGTACACAACAACATGCCACCCACAACAACCATAACATAGTTCGATGCAAGCACTGCATCAATCTCGTCCTTAAGCAAGAAACCCACAATACCGATAGGTATCATCGAGATTATCAACTTCAAGATATAACTCTTCTCGGGGTTCATGCCGCGCGTAAAGAGTCCCTTGAATAGACCCTCGATGTCGCGCCACAACACCACGATGGTGCTCAACACCGTAGCGGCGTGTAGTGCCACATCAAATGTGAGGTTCTCCTCCAACTCTACGCCCAGCAACTCTTTTGCCAACTGCAAGTGACCGCTGCTCGACACGGGCAAAAACTCCGTAAGACCCTGTACTGCTCCCAGTACCATAGACTCAAAAATCTCCATAATATTCTACTTTATTTATTATTAGACTTGGGTTTGAAACGCACCATGATTGCCAAAATCTCAATCACGAAGCCAAGTATCACGACTATGGGCGCGAGGGTTATGCGACGTGTCGAGTATATCGACCAGTCGAACTCTGTTGCTGTGTGGTTACCACCACCTGCCATGAGCATGAAGCCCACGACGATGACCAACAAACCCGCAACCATAAGCGCGTAATTCTTCTTATCGAAGGGCATGCGCTTTTCGCCATTTTCATTTGTTCCTAACATATATCTATCCCTGTTTATCGGTTAAAACACCTCGCTAATAGAGGTATATCTTGTTTGACTTCATATTGACGAACTTGCCTACGGCAAAGGCACTAAAGAGCACTGTGATGACGACACCCACAACGACCAATGCGCCAACAATGGTAGCCACCTCGCGGTAGTTGACAATAGCCACGCCATCGGGCATAATCTCCTCGATGCCATAGCCCACGCCAACGACCATGATGGCAGCGACGATGCCCGCCACGATACCCTGCTTGAAGGCATTGCCGAGCAAGGGGCGCATGATGTACCACTTTGTAGCGCCCACCAACTTCATGGTGTTTATGAGGTAGCGCTTCGTGTATATTGCCAAGCGTATAGTGTTATTTAGCAAGAGCATCGAGATGATAAAGAGCACAACAAAGAAGGCTACAAGGCCCACGGAGATATACGATAGCGTGCGGTGCATGTTCTCAACAACCTCAACTGGTGGCACAGCGATATACTCCACACCCTCCACAGCGCTCACAGCCTCGCAGAATGCCTCGACAGATACCCTGTCAGCATGGCTATCGGCAAGCGTGACCTCATAACTATCGCGCAAGGGGTTTTCACCCAACAGAAGGTCTATGTCGACCTCGAACTGCTCGCGGAATGCCTCGTCGGCAAACTTTTCATCCTTGGTCATATAGCTGATATTGCTGCACATTGTCGTAGCCTCCATCGCTTCGACAATGGTTTTGTGACCCTCGTCACCAAGCTCGTCGGCAACCTCCACCGAGAGCACAACGCCACTTCGCAACTCGCGCGTAGCCGAGAGCGCCGAGAAGGTGACATAGCTCACCACACCCAGCATGAACAACACAAGCGCAATGCTTATTGTCGATATGACATACGAGCGACGCACCTTGCGGCTCAAACGCTTATCTCTTCCTTCGTTCATAAGTTATCTATCTTTGTTTTTTTGCTCTATACCAGCGATATAACGGCACTGCGGCTATCGCAACCAAGCTCAAGAGTATCAACCACGAGGCGATGCCCGTAATGGTTGTTGCCATACCCCAGCGTGGGGCTCTGAAGCGCCACTCCACGGTATGCTCTCCCGCGGGAAGCTCCATGCCTCGAAGAATGTAGTCCACAGCGAAATACTCCGCCTCGCGACCATCGACATAGGCGCTCCAACCCTCGGGGTAGTATATCTCCGAGAAGACGCACAGCGCCTCCGCAGGGGCATCATACTCATATTTCAAGCGGTTGGGGGCATACTCCACCAACTCGATATATCCACTATTGTCGTACCACGCATCCACGCCCTCGACGTCGGTGCTCACAAGAGCTGTTGTTGCGAGGTCGGCATAGCCCAAAGCGTCGAGCTCCTCGGCGGGTGTAGCAACCCTCTCGAGGCTATTTACAAACCATGCAGCACCCAGCGTGTAGTTTTGGTGCACCTTGCCACCCGAGATGGTGTAGCGCGTGTTGAGCATAGCCAACACCTCGGGGTTAGCGGTGTAGATATAGCGGTGAAGAACATCGTCATAGCGTTGCAACTTTGCACCATGGTAGCCATCTACCGAGCGGTGGAAGTTCGAGGCACGCGCACTACCACGACTGTCGATGTCGTAGACGCGATAGCCCAAATCTGTATCCTTGAGTATCTCGCGGTCTAACTCTGTCTTGGCGATGTCGGTTGCAGCCTTGTCGTACCACATATCATCGTTGAGGTAGCGCTTGTTGACACCCGCGATGTCCACAACGGCAAGAAGAGTCATCACAACCACCGCGACAACACCCACTATGCGCGCTCTGTTGGTCATGCGCTGGCAGAGCACAAGGTAGCCCACGACAACACCCGCCGCAAGCACAACATAGAGTAACGAGCGCAGAGCATCAGCAACAAATGCCTCGCTGCGCACCTCTTCGAGTAAGAGGCACAACTGCTCGACCATGAACGAGTTACCCATATCACTAACAAGTGCAGCTATGCCATAATCGGCATTCAGCGCCATGAGTATATAGAGCACCGCAACACAAGCGAGACTCACAGCTACAGCGATATACTTTGAGCGCGTAGCAACCTCGTTAGAGATAAGTCTCCACAGCGCCACAGCAGCAAACAGCGGCACGCTCCACTCCACAACGACCAACGCCATAGAGACGGTGCGGAAGCTCTTATAACCAGGCAAATAGTCGTACATAAGCTCGTAGAAGCTCATAAGGTTGCTGCCCCACGCCAAAAGCAGAGCAAAGAGGCTCACCACAATCAACCACCAGCGGTAGCGTTGAGGTGCAAGCACCACACCCACAATGGCAAGGAAGATGACCACCGCACCGAGGTATGTGGGACCCGCGGTGTAGGGCTGTGTACCCCAATAGTTGGCGGCATGGCTCGAGAGCGTCATCCACCTATTGCCAAACACTTGCTCCACATCGCGGCGCAAGTCGGGGTCGTTGTTCATGTAGTAGAGTATGTCGTCGCGCGTAATCTGCGGCTCGTACTCCTGGTATATTGCCGTAACCTCGTCAATCGTATCCTCAACCATAGCCTCGTAGGTTGCATCGCTCGCGAGGAACTCCTCTACGCGCTCATCAACATCGCCCGAGCGAGAACCCATGTAGTTGGGAACGAGCATATTGAGGCTCTCGGCCTTGCCATAGCTCCACTCGGTGTTGTAGGCTATCTTTGCGCTTCGGGCACCCTCGGTTGTTAGCACCTCTGAGCTACCGCGCTGCGTGCTGTCGCGATGTTGCATGGTGTACCACAAAGGGGCAAAATTTGAGCCTACAGCCAACACAGCCGCCACCATAAGCGCTGCTGTGCGCAACATAAATGACTTAAATTGCTTATCGCGAGCAGAGAATATCAACTCGCTAACCCACAGGGTGATACATACAAAAAGGAAGTAATAGGTAATCTGCGGATGGTTAGCACCCAGCTCCAACGAGCCGAACAACGCCGCAAGGGCTGCACCCACCCACATATTCTTGCGCAGGGCATACCACACAGCGCCAACCAAAGGGGGCGCATAGACCAACGCCCACATCTTGGTGATGTGTCCCGCGTCGATGATAAGGAAGAAGTAGGTCGATAGACCATAAGCCAAGCCCGCGATGATGCCTATCCATGGGTTTATGCCCATGAGCGATACGGCGAGCATCATGAAGAGCATGGCGAAGAGTATCATGTTCATGGGGTCACCCACCATCTTAACCGCGCCACCGAGCGTCTGCTTGACATCCTGCGTGGGATACTCCACATCGATGAGATAGGCGGGCATACCCGAGAACATGCCACCCGTCCACTGGGGGTCTTCACCCGTAGCCTCGCGGTGCGCGCGGATGTCTGCCGACATGCCAGAGTACTGCGCTATATCATTTTGTCCCAGCGACTTACCCTCGAACTGCGGAGCAAAAAAGATGTAACCCACAGCAAAGAAAACGACAACTCCTGCTACCCAAGGCAGCGCCTTCTGCACCCACCATACAAGGGTGTAACGCTCTATATCATCACGAAAAATATTCATCGCTCAACACTACTCGTATTACATATAAAGTAATAAATCGCCCAAAGTTACGAAAAAAGTTGCGTTTTTCAACCCTTACTCATAAAAAAAACACTATCTTTGCCTAATACTTTGACCTTATAACGCTATGATTACCATTGACGCTATACGTCAGCCCATTGGCGAAGACCTCAAGGCTTTTGACCAATTCGTAGCTGACAACATCAACGCCGAGGGCGAGTTGCTTCAGGAGATGCTCACCTACGCGCTCTCGTCACGCGGCAAGGGCGTGCGCCCCATTCTCACCATGCTCGCAGCATTGACATGCATGCCCGACAGACCCAACCCCGAAAGCAGACACTGCTCGAAGCGAACATACCTCGCGGCACTCATCATGGAGATGATACACACAGCATCACTCATCCACGACGATGTGCTCGACTCGGCAGACGAGCGTAGGGGAAAACCCTCGGTGAATGCCAAGTGGCAGAGCAACCTCGCAATCATCCTTGGTGACTACATCCTTGCCACGACCATGGCTCTCGGCATGGCATCAGCGCAGTACGACATTGTGTCGTATGTTGGCTCGGCAATGGCGACACTCTGCGAGGGCGAGATACTTCAAAGTCAGCATGCCCGCAACTTCGACACCACACGCGGCGACTACTTCGACATCATCTACCAAAAGACGGCAAGCCTCCTTGGCGTATGTGCTGCCCTTGGAGCACTCTCGGTGGGTGCTGCACGCGAGGATGTTGAGCGCATGCGCAAGTATGGCGAGGCTCTCGGCATGGCATTCCAAATTCAGGATGACATCCTCGACTACAACCGCAATAATAACACCGGCAAGCCCGCAAATAACGACTTGCGAGAGCACAAGATTACGTTGCCACTAATCGAGGTTATGGAACATGCGAGCGACGACGAGCGCAAAGAGATGATCGAGCTTTTGAAGCGCTGCGACGAGGACGAGGCGGCACTCGACACCCTACACGCCAAGGTTAACAATGGCGGTGGCATAGAGCGCGCAACGGAGACTATGCAAGCCTACCTATCGCGTGCTATGCACCTTGTGTCGAAGTACGAAGATACGCCCTACCGCAAGGCGCTTATCGACCTTTGTACCTTCGTTGCAGAGCGCGATAAATAAGCCACACATATCAGCATAAACATTTGAAAAACAATCTAATAGAATAAAACTATGAGTACACAAAAGAAAAACTTTATCCTGCCTATCATCGTGATGTTTGCACTCTTCTTTATGATTGCATTTGTCACTAACTTCGCAGGCTCAATGGGCGTGATTGTGCAGAACCAGTTTGGCGCAACACCCGCCATGGCACAGCTCGGCACGCTCGCAAACTTCATCGCATACGCTTGTATGGGTATCCCCGCGGGTATCATCCTCCGTCGTAAGGGCTACAAATTCACATCGCTCCTCGCCGTTACCGTAGGCTTCATCGGCGTGGGCATTCAGTTCCTCTCTGGATATGCTGAGTCGTTCCCCGTATATGTTACAGGTGCTTTCGTTGCAGGCTTCTCGATGTGTCTTTTGAACATCGTCGTTAATCCCATGCTCAACACCCTCGGTGGTGGTGGAAACAAGGGTAACCAGCTCATTCAGCTCGGTGGCTCGCTCAACTCTGTGGGTGGCACCCTCGCCCCCATCCTCCTCGGTTACCTCATCGGGGGTAATGTAGAGGTGGCATCCGTGAGCGACGCAGCACCCGCAATGATCATTGCAATGGCTATCTTTGCGTTGGCATTCGTCATCATCGTGCTCACAAAGATTCCCGAGCCCCACATGGAGACTGCCGAGGAGAAGGCAGCACGCAAGACTGGCAACAAGGCAAAGGATAAGTATAGCCCATTGTCATTCCGCCACTTCGTATTGGGCGCTGTGGCTATCTTCTTCTATGTAGGTATCGAGGTGGGTATTCCCAACATCGCAAACCTCTACATGACAACTCCTACCGTGGAGCAGGCCGAGAAGACAATCGCCGACTATGAGGCGCAGACCGCCGTGGAGGTTGTTGCAGAGGATATCATAGCAGAGGTTGTAGAGGCTACAAAACTTTCAGAGGCCGAGGCTGCAGAGCCCGCTGTTGTCGCTGTTGAGGAGGTTGATGTGACAGCTATCGAGGCTACAAAGTCCGAGGCATACATCGCTACAATCGCCGTTGAGGAGACAGAAGCAAACGCAGAGGTCGCAGAGGCAGAGCCCATCAGCGAGAAGGCATACGAGAAGGCAAAGGATGTTGTTACAGGCAAGGCGAAGGCTGGTCGTGGCATGTCGGCAAGCACCGCAGGCACACTCGTTGGCATCTACTGGTTCTTGATGATGATTGGTCGTCTTATCGGTGGTGCTATCGGTGGTCGCGTGTCGAGCAAGGCTATGCTCACAGCCGTGAGCGCACTCGCCATGGCTCTCGTTGCAGCATTCATCTACACACCCGAGAGCGCTGTTATCAGCGTTCCCTTCATCGAGGGTGCAGTGCCCATGGGCATCGCCATACTCTTCTTGTGTGGCTTGTGCACATCAGTGATGTGGGGTGGCATCTTCAACCTCGCAGCAGAGGGCTTGGGCAAGTATACAGCTGCCGCATCGGGCATCTTCATGGCGTTGGTATGTGGTGGTGGTATCATCCCCTTCTTGCAGGGCATCTTGGTGGACTACACAAGCTACCTCGGCTCATACTGGCTCATCTTCGCATGCCTCGGCTACTTGCTCTACTACGCCTTGATTGGCTCAAAGAATGTGAACAAGGACATCAAAACAGAGTAAGCGTATAACACGCTGATATATTAGGGGTTGTTGCGCTGCAACAGCCTCTTTTTTTATTTGAAAGAGCGAAGGAGTTTTAAGGGTTCAGATGGTTAGAAGGGTGATTTATTAAAACCACTTTAGAACCTTTCAGAACCCTTTAGAACTCTTCCTCCCCCTTTAGACCCTTTCCGCAGCAGCTACAAAAAAAAGAGTGCAGCCTAATGGACTGCACTCATGAAAAGTGTTATATCGGGCTATTACGCCTTTGTAACAGCAATCTTGAGGGCTACCTCGTCGATGTCAGAGTCCACAACGAAGCTACCTGCGGGAGCGGCAACAGCCTTAACATCCACGGCAAGTGTCTGCTGTGCGATGTACTGTGCGAAGCTCTCCACTGCGGGAGCGGTGAGCTCGTTAGCCTCAATCTCGACGCTAATCTTGTCGGTAACCTCGAAGCCTGACTCCTTACGGATGTTCTGGATGCGGTTTACAAGCTCGCGGGCAACACCCTCGCGGCGCAACTCGTCGGTGATGGTGATGTCGAGTGCCACGGTGAGCTTACCCTCCGATGCTACCAACCAGCCTGGCATATCCTCCGATGTGATGTCGAAGTCGGCTGCAGTAACCACAATCTGCTCGCCATTGAGCTCGAGTGTTGTCTCCTCGTTAGCCTCGATAGCGGCAATCTGCTCCTGTGTGAACTGCGCGATAAGTGCCGACATAGCCTTTGCATGAGGCGCATAGCGCTGGCAGAAGTGCTTAAAGTTGAGCTTGATACGCTTGGTGATGATGCCTGTTGTATCTGTGATAAGCTCAACATCCTTGATGTTCACCTCGTTCATGATGAGCGCGCGAACAGCCTCGATGCGTGCAGCCATCTCCTTGTCCAACACGGGGATGATAATCTTCGAGAGTGGCTTACGCACATTGATATTCACCTTGCGGCGCAATGCGAGAACCATAGACGACACGCGCTGTGAGAGCTCTGTGCGCGCCTCGAGCTCGCGGTTGATGAGTGCCTCGTTGCACTTGGGGTACTCTGCAAGGTGTACAGACGACTCTGTGTGGCGACCACTTGCGGCGTTAAGGTCAACAAAGATGCGGTCGGTGATGAAGGGTGCGATAGGCGCAGCAAGCATAGCCACAGTCTCCAAACATGTGTAGAGTGTCTGGTATGCAGCGAGCTTATCCTCACACATTGAGCCACCCCAGAAGCGCTTACGGTTCAAGCGAACGTACCAGTTAGAGAGGTTCTCGTTCACGAAGGCGTCGATGCGACGTGCTGCAGGTGTGGGGTCATACTCCTCGAGCGATGCTGTGACATCGCGGATGAGAGAGTTGAGCTCCGAGAGTATCCAGCGGTCAATCTCGGGACGCTTCTCCACGGGTACCTCCTCCTCGCTGCCTGTGAAGCCATCGATGTTGGCATAGAGCGCGAAGAACGAGTAGGTGTTGTAGAGCGTACCGAAGAACTTACGGCGGCACTCATCAACGCCATCGACGTCAAACTTGAGGTTATCCCAAGGCTGTGAGTTAGAAATCATGTACCAACGTGTTGCGTCAGCACCATACTTCTTCAATACCTCGAATGGATCTACGGCGTTACCGAGGCGCTTTGACATCTTGTTACCGTTCTTGTCGAGCACCAAGCCGTTAGAGATGATGTTCTTGAACGCCACAGAGTCGAACAACATTGTTGCGATAGCATGGAGCGTGTAGAACCAACCGCGTGTCTGGTCAACACCCTCGGCGATGAAGTCAGCGGGGTATATCTGGTCGAAGCCCTCCTTGCACTCGAAGGGGTAGTGCACCTGTGCGTAGGGCATAGCACCCGAGTCGAACCACACGTCGATGAGGTCGGGCTCACGACGCATAGGCTCACCCTTCGATGATACCAATACAATGTTATCAACATAGGGGCGGTGAAGGTCGATGTTCTCGGTAGAGTAGTTCTCCTTTGACATATCTCCCACCTTGAAGTTCTTGTAAGGGTTCTCGGTCATCACGCCTGCAGCCACAGCCTTCTCAATCTCTGCCATGAGCTCCTCTACAGAGCCTATGCACTTGAGCTCTGTGCGGTCCTCGGTAGCCCAAATTGGGAGTGGAGTACCCCAGAAGCGTGAGCGCGAAAGGTTCCAGTCGTTGATGTTCTCGAGCCACTTGCCGAAGCGTCCTGTACCTGTGCTCTCGGGCTTCCAGTAGATGGTCTTGTTCAACTCCATCATGCGCTCACGAAGCGCTGTTGTACGGATGAACCATGAGTCCAAGGGGTAGTACAACACGGGCTTGTCTGTACGCCAGCAGTGAGGATAGTTGTGGGTGTGCTTCTCGATTTTGAACACCTTATTGGTCTCCTTAAGGCGGATAGAGATGTAGATGTCGAGGTTCTCGGCAGCTGCAGCAGCCTTCTCGTCATAGCGGCCATCGACAGTGTACTGGGGGTCGTAAGCATTCTTAACGAAGCGACCCTCGTACTCTTTGTAGTCGCCATTCACACACTCCGCAACGAACTTCTCGTCGAGCTCCTCGGTGAGGAAGAACTTACCCGTGAAGTCCACCATGGGGCGTGTCTCGCCGCGCTTGTTGATCATGAAGAGCGAAGGTATGCCCGCCTGACGTGCTACGAAGGCATCGTCAGCACCGAATGTAGGTGCGATGTGTACGATACCCGTACCATCCTCAACGGTTACATAGTCACCCAATATTACGCGGAACGCTTTAGATGAGGCCTCCTTCCAGTTGCCATTCTCGTCAGCCTCGACAGGCTTAACCCATGGGAGGAGCTGCTCGTAACGCATGCCCTCGAGCTCTGTACCTTTCCACTTGCCTACTACCTCAAATGGAATGAGTTTGTCACCTGCTTTGTAGTCCTCGAGCTTGAGCTCTTCAGCCTTCTTGTTGAAGATGGTGTAGAGCAAAGGCTCTGCCACTACAGCGGTAATCTTCTCCGCAGTGTAGGGGTTATATGAGCGTACTGCTACGTAGTCATACTTGGGACCCACGCAGAGCGCTGTGTTTGATGGAAGTGTCCACGGTGTTGTTGTCCACGCGAGGAACACGGGAGTGCCCCAGCCCTCCATCTCTTCCTTAGGGTCGAGGATGCGGAACTGTGCGGTGCAAGTGGTGTCCTTAACGTCGCGGTAGCAGCCTGGCTGGTTGAGCTCGTGTGTCGAGAGACCAGTACCCGCTGCGGGTGAGTAGGGCTGAATGGTGTAGCCCTTGTAGAGGAGGTTCTTCTCGTAGAGCTGCTTGAGGAGCCACCAGAGGGTCTCAATAAATTTGTTGTCGTAGGTGATATATGGGTCGTCCATGTTCACCCAGTAGCCCATCTTGCGTGTGAGGTCCTCCCACACGTCGGTGAACTCCATCACTGCCTCGCGGCACTGCTTGTTGTACTCCTCGATGGTAATCTTCTTGCCAATATCCTCCTTTGTGATGCCGAGCTTCTTCTCTACACCAAGCTCCACGGGCAGACCATGTGTGTCCCAACCCGCCTTGCGGTGTACGAGGTAACCCTGCTGCGTCTTGTAGCGGCAGAATACATCCTTGATTGTTCGCGCCATGACGTGGTGGATGCCAGGCATGCCGTTTGCCGAGGGGGGACCCTCGTAGAATACGAACGTGGGGTGACCCTCACGCGTTGTTATGCTCTTGTGAAAGGTGTCATCCTTGGTCCAGCGTGCCAACATCTCGTCAGCAACACCCGCAAGGTCGAGACCCTTATATTCATTGAACTTTGCCATTACTAATTGCTAATTGAAATGTTTACTCTTCCTCCTCGTCGTCAGACTCGGCCATTGTGGTGTAGACGTTGGTAACGTCGTCATCCTCCTCGAGGTGCTCGATGAGTTTGTTTACAGCCTCACGCTCCTCCGCTGTGAGCTCCTTGGTGTCGGTAGGTATGCGCACTGACTCACCCGATACAAGCTCGTAGCCCTTTGCCTCGATCCATGTCTGAATCTGACCGAATGACTCGTAAGCAGCGTATACTGTTACCTCACCCTCCTCTGCGTAGAACTCATCCACGCCGAAGTCGATCATCTCGAGCTCCATCTCCTCGAGATCTACGCCCTCGGTAGGCTTGAACTTAAATACGCACTTGTGCTCGAACATGAAGCCCACAGAACCTGATGTACCGAGTGTACCACCATACTTGTTGAAGTACATGCGCACAGAGGCTACGGTGCGGTTTGTGTTGTCTGTAGCTGTCTCAACCAACACAGCGATGCCGTGAGGACCGTAACCCTCGTAGATCATCTCTTTGTAGTCTGCAGCATCCTTGTCTGTTGCACGCTTGATTGCACGCTCCACGTTCTCCTTGGGCATGTTCTCTGCCTTTGCGTTCTGAATGAGGAGTCGGAGACGGAGGTTAGATGAGGGGTCTGGACCCGATGCCTTAACGGCCATCTCGATCTCCTTACCAATCTTTGTAAATACGCGCGCCATGTGTCCCCAGCGCTTCATTTTTCTCGCCTTGCGATACTCAAATGCTCTTCCCATAGTATTAGATTTTTATATTTTAGTTGTTTTATACCTCTTTATATAATAGTACAATCGCGCAAAGATAATAAAAAAAATTAAGAACGAGAAAATTTTTGCAGACAAAAGCTATCTACGACGATCGCAAAAACGCTCCTCAACGCTCTTCTGCGAGGTTGTAGCAACCACACTACTACCCACACTACTCCTCACTACCCCCTCTCTTACAATGTGATATAGGTTAGTCAGCGGCAGAATTAAGCCTCTTAATGCCTTGTTAGTCGATTAAGTCTCAAAAAAACTCGGGCGAAAGAGGCTATCGTAACGTAATTTTTATTACCTTTGCTTCATATTATGCGCGGGGGCGTAGCATAGTGTGTGCTTATGACCCAAGCATCAGCAGTTTAGATTAAGAAACATTAAGCTATAATATGAGCAAAGAGTACAAGCGTTATCTTATCACCTCGGCACTTCCATACGCAAATGGCCCTGTACACATCGGTCACTTGGCGGGTGTTTATGTGCCCTCGGACATTTATACGCGTTACCTTCGTTTGAAGGGTCACGACGTTATTTCTGTGTGCGGAAGCGATGAGCACGGTGTGCCCATCACAATCAAGGCAAAGAAGGAGGGTATAACACCCCAGCAGGTTGTTGACCGCTACCACGAGATTATCGAGAAGTCGTTCCGCCGTCTCGGCATGTCGTTCGACATCTATTCTCGCACATCATCGCCCACACACCGCGTAACAGCATCGGAGTTCTTCCGCAAGCTCTACGACGAGGGTAAGTTCATCGAGCAGACATCGGAGCAGTTCTACGACGAGGAGGCAAAGACATTCCTTGCCGACCGCTACATCGTAGGTACATGTCCACGTTGCCAGAACGAGAAGGCGTATGGCGACCAGTGCGAGAAGTGTGGCTCTACGCTCTCTCCCGACGAGTTGATCAACCCCAAGAGCGCCGTGTCGGGTGCTGTGCCCGTAAAGCGCGAGACAAAGCACTGGTACTTGCCCTTGGACAAGTATGAGGGCTTCTTGCGCGAGTGGATATTGGAGGGTCACAAGGAGTGGAAGTCTAACGTATATGGTCAGTGCAAGAGCTGGCTCGACCTTGGTCTTCAGCCACGCGCCGTGAGTCGCGACCTCGACTGGGGTATTCCCGTGCCTGTGGAGGGTGCTGACGGCAAGGTGCTCTACGTTTGGTTTGACGCGCCCATCGGCTACATCTCGGCAACCAAGGATCTCACACCCGACTGGGAGAAGTACTGGAAGAGCGAGGACACAAAG
>JAGBTW010000099.1 GCA_017631135.1 Alistipes sp. | reverse complement strand
TTGCCGCAGACGGGGCAGACGATGTCATGCTCGGCGATGTAGCAGATGAGCGCCACGACGCCATGTGCGATGTTGGGTGAGTGGGTGTTTGCCCGAACAGCCTTCTCCACTGCGATGAACGCCACCTCCGACAGGGTGCGACCATTGCGCGAGGCTGCCATAAGTGCGGCATAGGAGATAAGCTCGCTGCTCTCGGTAGTCCAGATGCCCATGAGCGAGTTGATGTCGTAAATCTTCGACAACAGCGCAAAGGCAAGCTCCTCGGCAAGCTCGGGGTTGCGGATGCCACGCGCCCAGAAGGGGAAGTCGTGGATGTCGACCTTATCGGGCTCGGCAAGGTGGCACGCCATGAGGCGAAGCTCGCGCACCTGTTGCTGATAGAGGTACTTGGCAAAGTCGTGGTCGCGCTGCTCGGTAGCGGCTATCTCGCGCAACGTGGCGATAGATACGCCATAGTTAAGTCCATAGTTGTTGCCATCGGTGGCCATGCTCTCCGACACTGCGCCATTCATCTCTTTACGCACACGCCCCAAGAGGGCTATCATTCGTTGCGTATTATCCATCGTAAAGACTATTTAGGCACTGCGAAGTATACAACCTCGCCAAACTCGTAGATGGGGAGCACGCGGCTTGCCAACTTCTGCTGTGCAAGGCTCACGACGACAGTAGCGTTATTAGCATAGCGATATGCCACAGTGCCCTTCTCCTCGCTTGCGGGATAGCTCATGGCTGAAGGGGTGATGGTGACCATGATGATGTCGCCAGCGATGTTATCCTTTTGCAACAAGCCCTCCTCGCTGTTGAAGCGTGCGATGACGCTGCTTGGTGCATCTGCCGAGACGGGGAGCACGATGCGGTGGTGCTTGGTAGAGAGTGTGCGTACGCCATAGAAGAGCTTGAGGTACTCGCTCTCGAGGCGGTCAATCTCGCGTAGGGCAGCTTCGAGTCCCGCGCCATAGACGCCGTCACCAAACTCGCCAAGGATAATCTCCTGGCGTGCTGTGCGCAACTCATAAATCTTGTCGGCAGCGCTCTTTGCGGCACTCTCCAAGTTCTGCTCCGCAGCCGAGAGGCGGTCTACGGCAACCTCGTCACCGATATATGTTCTCTCGGTGGTGTCACACTCGATGTTTGTGGTGTAGTAGTCGGGCTCGGCAAGCACAGCAACATCGGCACCCACA
Organism: Alistipes sp.; assembly: GCA_017631135.1. Lineage (GTDB taxonomy): Bacteria > Bacteroidota > Bacteroidia > Bacteroidales > Rikenellaceae > Alistipes. Next base: position 5,984 of record JAGBTW010000099.1, on the reverse strand, counting down.
ACCTCATACGACATGCGATTAACAAGCGAGGCACGCTTACCAAGGAGCTTCTGTGCATAGCGAGCATATACACCCGCCTCGAACTCCTCGCACTCGACAACGAGGTCTACGACGAGTGTTGTGGTGGCCTCGCGAACAACGAGCTCGCCACCCTCCTTAAACTTTCCTACGCGTTGCTTAACGACCTGCTGCGCCGAGAGGTCATACGCCATAGTGGTAAACAAGGCGGCAAGAAGTATAGTAACAATCTTTTTCATACTCTATGGTTTTAATAAATGATTGCAAATATAGCGATAATTCGCCAAGCAATCAAAAATTGAGGTAGAATTCTTTTGTCAGCTGGCGATATTCCTCTGTATAGCCACCCCCAGGGTTGTGTATCGTAAGGCTCGAGCTGCGTGGCATCGTGGGCTCGGAGGTAAGTGTAAACTCCATGAGCGTGCGCTTGGGTGCTTCACCCGAGGCGGTAACGACATCCGTAATGCGGCTCAACCATAGGCGCTCAAAGGCCACACGGCGAAACTGCGCTGCACACTCCGTAGGGAGGATGACACTCAAATGACCATAAGGCTTCAAGATGCGCTCGGCAGCGGCAACAAGAGCCTTGTAGGTGAGCGTAGTGGCATGGCGCGCAATGGCACGCGAGGCATCGGGCGAGTGCAGTGTGGTGAGGAAGAATGGCGGGTTGGAGACAATGTGGTCGTACTTGGTGCCGTCATCATAGTTACTCGCATCGGCATGCTCGAACGAGAGGCGAGAGTGCCAAGGTGTGCGCTTGGCATTGTAGCGAGCCTCCACGACAGCATCCGCAACTATGTCGATGCCCTTAATCACAGCATTCGCGTTGCGCTGTGCACACATGATAGCGACAAGACCTGTGCCTGTGCCGATGTCGAGGATGCGCTCATCACCCGCAACATCTACCCACGCGCCAAGAAGCACACCATCGGTGCCTATCTTCATCGCCGAGAGCTCGTCGCGTATCTCAAACTGCTTAAACCGAAACATTTAGACTACAGGGAGGTTAGTTCGTGACCGAGGGTTGGGAAGTGAGGGATAATATTACAAATCATCACCCGTGATGCCGAGGCCAAAGAGCGAATAATCGTAGCGCACGGGGTCGTCAGCCGAAAGCTCGCGTAGCGAGGCGGTGAGCTCTTCGACAGCCTTCCAGTCGCTCTGCTTGCGGCTCAAGAGTCCGAGGTTGCGACCCATGCGACCAGTGTGTATGTCGAGGGGCATATATAGCGCCGACATAGGTATGCGACGCCACAGACCGAAGTCGACACCCCTATCATCGTGGCGCACAAACCAGCGCAAGTACATGCACAGGCGCTTGCACGCAGCACCCTTATCGATTGACGAGAGGTGCTTCTCGGAGTGTTTGTCGTGGTCGATAGCGAAGAAGTCGCGCCTGAAGTCCGAGAGCACGGGGCGAAGGTCACCATGCTCCGCATAGCGCGTCTCGAAGTAGTTGCCCACACTACCCCACTCGTTGAGTATATGGCGCAAGCCGCGCACAAAGTCCTTGAGGTCGGTGCCGTTGAAGGTGCGGTGGACATAGCTCGAGAGGTACTCCATGTCGCCCTCGGTGGCATTACGCACGAACTCCTCGGGGGCGTTGTCCATGTATCGCATCATGCGGTGGGCACTCTTGACGATAGCCTGGCGGTTACCCCACGCGATGGTGGCAGCGAGGAAGCCCGCAATCTCCCTATCTATGGGGTTAGTGAAGCTATGGGGCACGCTGATGGGGTCGCGCTCGATGAATGCCTCGTTGTTGTATCTATCGTGCAGCGCTTCGAGCATGTCGCGCATCTCGTCGCGGCTCATATCACAGAATGTTGCCATCGGACATAACGATTTTACGGTCAGAGTGCTCGGCAAGGGTCTCGTCGTGCGTAACGATGATGAAGGTCTGACCCAGCTCATCACGCAGCTTGAAGAAGAGCTGCTGTATCTCCTCGCGCGTAACGCTGTCGAGGTTGCCCGTAGGCTCGTCAGCCAACACCACAGAGGGTCTATTTGCCAAGGCACGAGCGATGGCCACGCGCTGCTGCTCACCTCCCGAGAGTGCCGAGGGCTTGTGCTCCATGCGGTGCGACATGCCGACCAAGGCGAGGAGCTCCTCTGCGCGCAACGATGCCTCGCGCGTGTCGATGCCCGCAATGAGCATGGGCATCATGACATTCTCCTTGGCTGTGAACTCCGCCAAGAGGTGGTGAAACTGAAAGACAAAGCCTATGTGTTTGTTGCGAAACTCCGAGAGCTTGGCATCCGAGAGACCCATGGGCGATACACCGTCGATGGTGACACTGCCAGCGTCGGCCTCCATGAGTGTGCCGATGATTTGCAGTAGCGTGGTCTTGCCCGCGCCACTTGCACCTACGATGGAGACTATCTCGCCACGCTCTACCGACATACTCGCACCATGCAGCACCTCGAGCTGACCAAAGCGTTTAACTATATTATCTACTCTTATCATAACCATTGCACTTATAAGGTCAATCTATACTGTTTTGCTAACTTCACAACTTGGTGTGTAGCAGCGACATCGTGGACACGCACAATGGCGTCACCACCACGCAGAGCCTCCCACGCCAAAGCCAACGAGCCTGGCAACGACTCCTCGGGAGTGATGCCCAAGGGGCGGTAGACCATAGACTTGCGCGATACACCGACAAGCAATGGGTAGCCCAACGCGCGCAACGCATCCAAGCCCTGCATAAGGGCATAGTTCTGCTCCACGCTCTTTGCGAAGCCGAAGCCTGGGTCGAGGATGATGTTTTGGCGTGCTATGCCCGCAGTCTCGAGCTCTTGTGTGCGCTGGGTGAAGTAGTCGACAACGCCTTTGGTGACACCCTCGGGATAGTCGGTGAGCGACTGCATGGTGGCAGGTGTGCCACGCATGTGCATAGCGACATAGGGTAGCCCCAACTGCGCAACAACGCCCACCATAGCCTCATCAGCCTCGCCAGCCGAGATGTCGTTAACGATGAACGCGCCGTAGCTCTCGTAGGCGCGCTTGACAACCTCCGAGCGGAAGGTGTCGACAGATACGACCACATCTACGCCAGCATCGCGCACAGCGCCAAGACCCATATCCACACGACGCCACTCCTCCTCCAGCGACACCTCCGCAGCACCTGGGCGTGTGGAGTAGCCACCGAGGTCGACAATAGTAGCACCATCGGCTACAGCGCGCTCAACGCTCCTATGCACCTCCACAGACGAAGCATGGCGGCTCGTGGAGTAGAACGAGTCGGGCGTGAGGTTGACAATAGCCATGACGTGGCTATCGCGAAGATTAAGCGTGGTGGGGTTTAGCATCATAGCACAGGCGGCGGTGCAGCTGCTCAACATCGTCGTAGAGGTCGTCGAGAGCAATGTTTACAATGGCATATTTAGAGCGCTCGGCACGCTGGTCGTCGCTCAACTGGTTGCGCATACGCTCCTCAATCTGCTGGCGCGAAGCACCGTCACGCAACATAGCGCGCTCGAGGCGCAGCTCGCGCGGAGCCATGACAGCAACAACGGCATCTACGTGCGACTCCAAGCCCGCTTCGAGGAGTATGGCTGACTCCATGACGACATAGTCGCCACTCTGCGCCTCTGCCCACACGGCAAAGTCGTGCATAACGGCGGGGTGAACAATGGCATTGAGCCTCTGCAGCTCGTCGGGGTTGTTAAAGACACGCTCGGCAAGCCACTTGCGATTAAGACCACTCGCACTAAAGACATCCTCACCAAAGGTCTTGATAAGCGACTGTCGGAGTGAGGCATCATCATTCATGAGCGCCTTGGCACGGCTGTCGGAGTCGTAGACAGCAACGCCCCTATCGCGAAGCAACTCCGCGACCTTGCTCTTGCCCGAGCCTATGCCTCCTGTGAGTCCTACCTTATACATAAGGTGTGGTATCGGTATCTGTTGTGCTCTCCGATGCGGTCTCTGCAACGGGCTTCGCGTCGATAACCTCCGATGCCTTTTTCACAATCACTGGCACAGAGCCCACCGACACAACATCGACATTGTCCATGCGCTGGGCGAGGGCGAGCTTCATAGACTCGGCAGTGATATGCGCGATGCTGTTGCCATCGTTGTCGACCATAGGCTTATCCTGGGTGAGGTCCGAGAGGGGGAGAGTGAAGCAGCTGCGCTCCGACGACAAGGTGTAGTGCACAAGGTCGGTACCCTTGCCGCGTATGGTGCAGTCGACGACATACTCCTTATTGTCGATGATGACGACCACCTCGTGGTCAGTGGTGTAGGTGTCACCGAGCTTGGTGATGAACCACAACACGAACGACGCAAAGAGCATCGTAACATACACGGGAGACACACAGCGGCGCACCCATCCGAAAATCTCTCTAATAAATTCCATACGCTGATACTTTAGTAGACGCAAAGGTAGTGAAAATATTTAGGAAAGAAAAATTTTGTGGTTTAATAATTTTTTTTATAACTTTGTTGATTGGAATTGATAACAATAAACTAAACTATAACCAAAATGAACAAGGATTTACAGATTTTTGACCTTATCGCCGAGGAGCGAGCACGTCAAACAAAGGGCATCGAGCTTATCGCATCGGAGAACTTCGTTAGCGACCAGGTGATGGCTGCCATGGGCTCGGTATGCACAAACAAATATGCAGAGGGCTATCCCGCAGCACGTTACTATGGCGGTTGCGAGGTGGTAGACAAGATTGAGAACCTCGCCATCGAGCGCATCTGCAAGCTCTACGACGCAGAGTACGCCAACGTGCAGCCCCACTCGGGTGCACAGGCTAACATGGCTGTGTTCTTCGCATGCCTCAAGCCTGGCGACACATTCATGGGTCTCGACCTCTCGCATGGCGGTCACCTCTCACACGGCTCACCAGTAAACATGTCGGGCATGTACTTCAACGCTGTGGGCTACAAGCTTAAGGAGGAGACAGGCAACATCGACTATGACGAGATGGAGGCATTGGCACTCGAGCACAAGCCCAAGCTCATCATCGGTGGTGCTTCGGCATTCTCACGCGAGTGGGACTACAAGCGCATGCGCGAGATAGCAGACAAGGTGGGTGCGTTGTTGCTCATCGACATGGCGCACACCGCAGGTCTCATCGCTGCAGGTTTGTTGGACAACCCCGTTAAGTATGCACACATCGTAACATCTACAACACACAAGACCCTGCGCGGTCCTCGTGGCGGCATCATCCTCATGGGCAAGGACTTCGACAACCCATGGGGCTACACTACTCCCAAGGGCGTGGTTAAGAAGATGTCACAGATTTTGAACTCGGCAGTCTTCCCAGGCATCCAGGGCGGACCACTCGAGCATGTCATCGCAGCAAAGGCTGTGGCATTTGGCGAGGCACTCACACCCGAGTATAAGGAGTACCAGAAGCAGGTTGTAAAGAACTCACAGGCCCTCGCTGCAGCGCTCACAAAGCGTGGCTACAAGATTGTGTCGGGCGGCACAGATAACCACCTCATGCTCGTAGACTTGCGCACCAAGTTCCCCGAGCTCACAGGTAAGCTTGCGGAGAAGTGCTTGGTTGCGGCAGACATCACCACCAACAAGAACATGGTGCCCTTCGACTCACGCACACCATTCACCACCTCGGGCTTGCGCTTCGGCACCCCCGCCATCACCACTCGTGGCGTGAAGGAGGATAAGATGGACTACATCGCCGAGCTCATCGACCGCGTGTTGAGCGACCCCGAGAACGAGGCAAACATCGCCGCTGTGCGCAAGGATGTGAACGCCATGATGGAGCAGTATCCATTGTTTGCGTGGTAGGCTAAACACACATAAACAGAAGGGGTATCTTTGAGGATGCCCCTTTTCTAATTGCGCTGTGGGGCTGATACTTAAAGTTTTTGGGCAGAGACTATTGCATATATAAAATTATTTTATACATTTGCACACTAATTCGACGGTAATAGCCGTTTGAGGGTGAAGAAATTAACTTAAAAAAAGTATAACTATGTATTG
>JAGBTW010000098.1 GCA_017631135.1 Alistipes sp. | reverse complement strand
TATCCGCGATGTTGACGACGAGAACGTATATGACATCAAGGTTGCAGAGCAGGTTGAGCAGGTTAAGGCAGCAGCAAAGATTAAGTGCGTTGACGACCTTCTTCGTTCAGGCCAGACTTGGGAGATTAAGTAATATCTCTCAAAAGCGGTAAAGCCGCAATCATCAAAAACAGCGGGGATGACTCTCAAAAGGTCATCCCCGTTGTTATATAAAAATATTTCATTAAGTCCGTCATGTTGAGCGTAAGCGAAACATCTACTCGATGGCAACACACTATATACTGTAGTCTATAGTCGACTTTGAGGAGATTCTTGAGTTCCTCTACCCTGCTCCGCCATGGCAAAACAAGCAAGCTTGTTCTGCTCATGGCTTAATCGCAGCGTTCACTGCGTTCAGAAAGACTACGCAAATTATGCAAGCCTTAAGCTGGAATTAAAGACTATAGACACCTCTAACCTACTCAACCAATTGCGAAGTATCGTAGTGCTCCGCTATGGTCTCCATGTCTTGACACTCGATGCCACGCGCACGACGCTTCTCCTTGACAAAGAAACGAAGGATAGCAGCTGCACCACACATAACTATCAATACCGCAACGATATATACCGTAACCTGCATCTCGCCACTACCAACAAGCGAACGCAACGACTCACCACGATACGAGAGCAGAATAAGCGCATAGGACAAAGCATTACTAAATGAATGCAGGATAATAGGAGCAAAAATAGAACGCTTCGAGAGGTAGAAATAACTCAACACAACACCCACAACAAGCGCCTCGACAACCACGATTGGCTGCATGTGAACGACACCAAACGCAACTGCAGAAAGCGATGCTGACATCAATGGCGAGGTGTTGCGAGATAGTATATTATATAGGCGCGCACGGAATATCATCTCCTCGAAAATTGGAGCAAGAATGACCACCGTAATAAGTGTGCATGGGTCATCCGTAAAGGTGCGACTATCGGGCGCAAGCACACTATCCAATGGCAATAAAACCACCGAAATAGCCACTATCAGCACCACACCCATGAGCAGGGCTATGGGGTCAAAACCCCTCCTTGAATTATATACAGGAAGTATCTGGTTAAACGTCTTATTCTCAAGAAATAAAACTGCTCCATATGCAGCAATCATTGAGCAGAAATATATCAACACAAAGCTCAATTCTGAAGGCAAGTTTGGCGCTAAAATAGTGAATGCAGCACCCACTGCAAACATGCACAGCGCAAACACAAAAACGAACATCGCAGTGAGTCCCACGCTCTTAAAAAATCGCTTCATAAGGCATCAAAGTTTTAGTCAAAGCCACTACACCATTTCAACACATTATCAGCACAACAAATAGGCGTAGCAACAAAATTCAAACAAAGATAAACAATTTTCAAAAAACAGAGCTAAAAATCGGATAAAATTTACTATTTTTGCCCGATTAATTTACTTGTGAATAATAGAAGAAAAATATAGATGGCAAAAGTTGTTGCATTAGCAAATCAAAAGGGCGGCGTGGGCAAGACAACCACAGCCATAAACCTTGCTGCATCGGTGGCACTTCTCGGCAAGAAGGTGCTACTCATAGATGCTGACCCACAGGCAAATGCCACCTCGGGCTTGGGCTTTGACATCAACCAGGCGGGCATATACGAGTGCATCGTTGGCGAGGCTGCGCCACGCGACGTTATCTTGCACTCCGAGGACATCAAGAAGCTATGGTTGCTCCCCTCGTCAATCAACCTTGTGGCTGCCGATACAGAGCTCTCGACAATGGAGAATGCTCACCACATCGTAAAGGGCATCGTCGACTCGGTGCGTGACAGCTACGACTACATATTCATCGACTGCTCACCCTCGTTGGGCTTCACCACCGTCAACATCCTCACAGCGGCTGACTCGGTGCTTGTGCCCGTGCAGTGCGAGTACCTTGCATTGGAGGGTTTGAGCAAGCTACTTAACACCATCAAGATGGTCAAGAGCCGTCTCAACCCCGCGTTGGCCATCGAGGGCTTTGTGCTCACGATGTACATGCGCAATAAGCTCAACAACCAAGTAGTAAGCGAGGTGCGCGAGCACTTTGGCGAGTTGGCATACGAGACCATCATCCAGCGCAACATTCGCCTTGGCGAGGCACCCTCACATGGCAAGCCCATCATGCTCTATGATGCTGCAGCTACGGGAGCAGTGAACTACCTCAATCTTGCGCGCGAGTTTCTCAAGCGAAATAAGACAAAGAGAGAATAAACGAAAACTTCAGATATGACTACAACAAAGAATAAGAGAGGCTTGGGCAGAGGTCTTGACGCCCTATTTGGCGATGTCAACCCCACACAACACTCAAAGCCCATGACGGAGATGGCAGAGGTCGCTATTGCGGAGATCATCCCCAACCCCTTGCAGCCACGCCACACCTTTGACGATGAGGCTCTCGCCGAGCTCTCGGCATCTATCGCCACCCTTGGCGTGATACAGCCCATCACCCTACGTCGTCGCAACGATGGCAAGTACACCATCATCAGCGGTGAGCGTCGCTGGCGCGCATCACAGATGGCGGGTCTCGAGACAATGCCCGCATACATACGCGAGGTGGATGACGAGGACTTGCACGCCATGGCTCTCGTCGAGAACATCCAGCGCCAGGACCTCAATGCCATAGAGATTGCATTGGGCATGCAACGCCTTATCGAGGAGTGTGGTCTAACACAGGAGGCGATGGCAGAGAAGGTGGGCAAGAAGCGCTCAACCGTTTCCAACTATATGCGTCTCTTGGGTCAGCCCTCGGAGGTGCAGCTCGCCCTTAAGGAGGGTGTCATCAGCATGGGTCATGCCAAGGCTATCGCAGCCCTCGACCCCGCCGAGCAGGTTAAGGCGATGAAGCGTTGCGTGAAAAAGGGTCTCTCGGTGCGCCAAGCAGAGGCTTTGGCTCGCAAGATAAGCGAGGTACGCACCACAGAGGTCGAGACAGAGGAGTACCCCGAGTCATTCTCGAGACTCGTTGACGAGCTCGAGCGTCTGCTCTCGGAGAACATATCCATCAAGCGCACAAAGAGCGGAGCAAGTCGCATAACCATCGAGTGTGCCAACGACAGCGAGGTAGACAGACTTATTGAGAAGCTCCACAAAATAAACAACATCTAATTGCGTTGGTGTTTATAGATATGATTAAACGGTTATCCATAGCCATTCTCATGGCGGTGATTGCTCTTTTTGCAGCCACCGAGAGTCTCCATGCTCAAGAGTATAGCCGCGAGAAGCTGCGTGGTAACATCCGCACCATCAACAACGGAGGTCTTGTACCCATCGACTCTGCAGCCCTAAAAAAGGCGCAGGCCGAGGCGGCAGCACGACGCGACTCGCTATACTATCGCCATATAGACTCTATAGCGCGCCTGACGAACATGCTCTACGACAACCTCCCCGAGGAGAGCCGCGACTCGTTGCGCCGCACCATTGCCGCCACACTCAAGCGCGACTCATCAGCGCGCGACCGCCGCGATAGCATCGCCCCCGATGGTCGTCGCATACGCCTAAACAAGAATGGCGAGGAGCGCAAACCGCTTATTAGCGACTCCATGGGTCTCTCGAAGATGTGTTGGCTGTCGCTACCGCTTCCTGGCTTCGGACAGATATACAACAAACAGTATTGGAAGCTCGGCATTCTATACCCCGCTGTAGGTGCATCCATAGGCATGTTTGTGCACGAGAACAAGCAGTACAAGCCATACAAGAAGCAGTATGACCAATATCTTATCGACAACGGCTACATGCGTACGCCCGAGCTAGACAAGATACAGACACACATGATACGCCACAACACCCGCCAACAGATATATGCGGGTCTGGCAATCGCTACATACATCTACTTTATTGGTGACGCAGCAATCAACTACAAGACCAACGAGGTGTCGCACGTCAAGAAGGCAACTACCCTATCGACCATTTGCCCAGGTGCGGGACAGATATACAACAAGAGCTACTGGCGTGTGCCCATCGTGATTGGCGGTATGGCTTCGACAATCTACACCATCGACTGGAACAACCGTGGCTACAAGCGTTTCAAAACGGCATACTCGCTGCGCGTGGACTATGACAAGAACCCCGACAAATATCCTGGTGGTGCTGCTGACGAGTTTCGTGGCGCATACTCTGCGACGTTCCTCAAAAACCTCAAGGACAGCTATCGTCGTAACCGAGACCTATGTATCTTGCTCACCGCGGGTGTCTACATGTTGCAAATTATCGATGCGCATGTCGATGCTCACCTGCAGGACTACGACATCTCGGACGACCTCACGATGAACCTCGAGCCATATATCGACTACTCGTACGAAGAGTCGCAACCGCTGTTTGGATTTAACCTGAACTTTAAGTTTTAAGCGTTAGCACCGATAGCGAGAGAACCACACACATAAGAGACCTCATAACAATATGAAGATTACACCCACAAAGACCCGACTCATCATCGTCGTGGCCTTGATGATATTTGCATCGCTCGACGCGACAACTTTCGCACAGCGCCCACGTCGCGGTGTCGAGAAGCGATACACCTCTCCCGAGGAGATACAGCGCCGCCAAGATAGCATCAAATATAGGCTTAATGGCGACGTTATGCCATTAGCCGACACCGTAAAGAGCGAAGTTACAGAAGAGAAGCGCCACATAAACACTCCCGAGCATATAGACTCGGTGCTCACCCTCTGGCGCACAAGCAGCACCAAGGAGCGCTATGACAACTACTTCGCAGAGTTTAGAAGCTACAGCGAGACACTCACCGACTCCATATACGACAGCACAGACTCGCTATACATTGCGCGCCTGCAGGCTATAATGACACCCGTACCCCTTACCTACAACCACGAGGTACGCACAACAATAGAGCGTTTCTGCTCGCCTGCATACGCAGACATATTTAGCTATGCCTACTACTACTTTCCAATCATCGAGGAGGAGTTCATAAACGCTGGCATACCCATCGAGATACGAACACTCGCAATCGTGGAGTCGGGACTTAACCCCCTCGCACGCTCGAGGAGTAACGCTGTGGGCATTTGGCAGTTTATGCCTTTCACGGGCAAGGAGTTCGGCTTGGAGATTAACTCCATGGTGGACGAGCGTTGCAACCCACGCCTCGCCTCGCGCGCCGCAGCGCAGTACCTCAAGCGCATGTACAGCATATACAACGACTGGACACTATCCATCGCGGCATACAACTGTGGCCCAGGTCGCGTAAATAGAGCCTTGAGCTTAAGCGGCGTGAGCCTCGAGGATGCGGGTCGCCTATTTTGGGATATATATGAGTATCTCCCCGCCGAGACACGCGGATATGTACCCTTGTACATGGGTGCTACATACGCCTTTGCCTATCACCGAGCACATGGCGTGACGATACCCACACCTCCCATGCCACTGGCTGTCGACACGGTGATGATTAACCGCCCGCTACACCTCGAGCAGGTGTCATCAACAATAGATGTAGACCTCGAGGTGCTCAAGATGCTCAACCCCGAGTATACCCTACTCATCATCCCCGCAACAACAAAGAGCTACCCTCTTACGCTCCCCGCAGAGCTATTCACCGAGTTTGCCAAGAATAGCGAGGCTATATATGCCAAAGATAGCCTCTACTTGAAGGAGTATATCGTGCACGCTAACATCGAGAAGAAGAAGCACGAAGCACCTCCCGTAACCATGCACACCGTGAAGAAGGGTGACACGTTGAGCGCCATATCCAAGAAATATGGTTGCAGCATGCAGCAGCTTATGAAGTGGAATAACCTCAAGAATGCCAATTCGCTACGCATAGGTCAGCGCCTAAAGGTTAGCAATAGATAACACCAAATAGCACACTCATGTACAACCATATAGACACATCAACAACCATCATTGCCCCCGCCACAGCCGCAGGTGGAGCTGTCATGGTTGTACGCATAAGTGGCAACCGCGCAATAGAGATTGCAGATACCCTATTTCGTGGCAAGAAGCCACTGCGAGAGTGTGATGGTTACACGTTGCACTATGGTCGCATCGTAGATGAGTGCGATAGAGTCGTCGACGATGTTGTTGTGGCTCTCTTCCGCGCACCCCACTCCTACACGGGCGATGACACCGTAGAGATAACACTTCACGGCTCGGAGTATATCACCTCGGAGGTTATGCGACTCGCGATAAACTGCGGCGCAACGATGGCTATGCCTGGCGAGTTCACACGCCGCGCATTCCTTGCTGGCAAAATGGACTTGAGCCGCGCAGAGGCCGTTGCCGACATCATCGCATCGGACTCGCAGTGGTCACACAACGTAGCATCCACACAGATGCGCGGTGGCTACTCCAAGCGCCTCACAACACTGCGCAACGAGCTGCTACACCTATGCTCACTCCTCGAGTTGGAGCTCGATTTCTCGGAGGAGGACGTCGAGTTTGCCGACCGCACAACGCTGCGCGAAACACTCACCGACATAGGCGCGCAGATAGATGAACTCACATCATCTTTTGCATTAGGTAAGGTGCTTAAAAATGGTGTAAATGTGACTATTGTAGGCAAACCGAATGTCGGCAAGAGCACACTCCTTAACGCCCTTATCGAAGAGGACAGAGCTATGGTCTCGGACATCGCTGGCACAACACGCGACACAATCGAGGCAACAACCGTCATCAACGGCATTCGCTACCGCTTCATCGACACCGCGGGTATACACACAACGGATGACAAGCTCGAGCAGATGGGCATCGACCGCACACACCGCGCCATAGCAAATGCCCATGTTGTCATACACCTCACAACGGCAGATAACCCTACGTTTGACACTGTCGAGTATAGCGACACGCAGCGACATATACGCGTGGTAAATAAGATAGATACCCTACCAGCCCCCGCAACGCTCGAACCCGACACGCTTGGCATATCGGCAAAGAACGGCATCGGCATCGACGAGCTCCGTGAGCGCCTTGTAGCGACCATCGACACCTCGAAGCTTGGCACAGGCAGCGTCGTGGTATCCAACATGCGCCACTACGCAGCTCTGCGCGAGGCACACACAGCACTCACCTCCGCCCTTGCAGCAATGGACAACGGTCTACCCTCCGACCTATTGAGCGAGGACATCCGCCGCATTGTCCACCACCTTGGCGAAATCACCGGCGCCATCACCTCCGACGACATCC
>JAGBTW010000097.1 GCA_017631135.1 Alistipes sp. | reverse complement strand
CTTCTTAACCTTGGTAGGTGAGCCGCTCAAGCCCAACTGCTCGGGGTCGGGGTTTACATCTGCTGCCGCGAACTCCACGATGTGCAAGTAGGGGCGCTCCTCGATGAAGGCGTTCCACTGTGCATCTACGTTTGCCATCTCCGAGGTTGCAAGGGCACGCTTGTACTTCATCACGCGCTTTGCGTTGCGGGGACGACACTCCTTTGCCGATGAGTTAACGGTGATAAGCGCGGGAAGTGGAGATACGACAACCTCCGAGCCACGCTCCAAGCGACGCTTGATGGTTATCTCGGTGTCGTTAACATCTATGAGCTCCTCGGCGTATGTTACCTGGGGGAGGTTGAGCTTCTCGGCTACCTGTGGACCTACCTGTGCGGTGTCGCCATCGATAGCCTGGCGACCTGCAACGATGATGTCGGGCTCAATCTTGCGGAGCGCCAACGATAGTGCGTATGATGTTGCGAGGGTGTCGGAACCCGCGAACTCCTTGCCCGAGAGCAAGTAGCCACCATCAGCACCGCGGAACATAGCCTCGCGGATGATGTCGCTGGCGCGCTGGGGACCCATGGTCAAAACGTATACCTCGCTACCCGCTACGCGCTCTTTGATTTGGAGTGCCATCTCGAGGGCATTGAGGTCCTCGGGGTTGAAGATTGCAGCGAGGGCAGCACGGTTTACCGTACCCTCGGGAGTCATGGCATCCTTGCCCACATTGCGTGTGTCGGGCACCTGCTTTGCCATAACTACAATTTTCTTAACTCTTTCCATAATATACTATATATGTGTAATTTTCTACTTTTTTGTCGCCTCGCTTGTGCGGTTGAAGCGGACAAAGATACTCAATTTTGTCTAAAAGTCCCCAACATTGGAGTGCTAATTAACTATATATTTCGCAAAATATTGAAAAATAAGTATATAGACGTATGCTTTATTTTTCTATTTTGCCATTATCACTGCTCCATTGGCTCTATCCGCGAATATCGACACCCACACGACGGTAGCAGTTCACGAGGTTGAACGCCACAACCTCGGGGCGGTAGCGCGAGGCATGGTGCATGCCCGCATCGATGTATGCGGTGCGTAGCTCGTCATCGTTGCATAGGCTGCGCACAGCACCTATGAGCTCGTCGCGACTGTTGGCATCGACATAGAGGGCAGCGCTCTCTGCCACCTCCTCCATGCTTGATGTGCGCGTGAGGATACAGGGCGTGCCTACGCTCATCGCCTCGGCAACGCTTGTCGCAAAACCCTCGTAGCGCGAGAGGTTGACAAGCATCGCGGCGCGCTTGTATAGTGCTGGCATATCCTCATCGGCGATGCCACTTATGAAGTGTACCCTGTCTGCCACGCCGAGCTCGCGTGCTGCGCGCTGCAGACGCGCGGTGTATGCCGTGGGCTTGCCCACAACGACGTAGTGTAACTCGTGGTCAACGATGGGTAGTATTTTGATGATGTTGAGCATGTTGCGGCGCTCAAGCTGCTTGCCCACGCCGAGGATATACTTCGCGGGGAGGTCGTAGCGCGTTGCCACCTCCTCCACCTTCTGCTCCGTAACGGGCTCGGTGAAGCGATGCGCCACGCCATTGTATACCACATCAACCTTGTCGGGGTATATGTGGAAGTGGGTGATTATGTCGCGCTTCACGCACTCGCTCACCGCCACGATGCGGTCTACGCGGTTGAGCATGCGGCTCATGTAGAGGCGATGTATGAGGTGGTAGGGCGAGTTGAGTATGCTCGTGTCGTAGAGAAATGCCATGTTGTGCACGGTGACCACACTGCGTATGTTGCGCGAGGTGAGACCCATGGGCACAAGCTCCGTGAGACCGTGATATAGCTCCACGCCCGCATTTGCAAGGTCGCGCGACACATGCCATAGTCGCCATGCGAGGTGTAGCTTGCGCCATAGCGCACCGTCGGGCTCCATGGTCTCGATGTTGTGCATGCGCTCTATCGCTTCGTAGCCGCTGTGTGGCTTGCGCGCTTCGACATAGGGGCGGAAGTAGGTGTTGCGGGGCGCTGTGCGTGCCATCGCCTCAATCACTAATCGGCTGTACGAGCCGAAGTCCGCTCCGTCGCTCATCACCTGCTTTGCATCGAAGCCTATGTTTATCGTACGTTTCATCGTTTTTCATATCGCCTACATTGTAGTAGGCACACATTCGTCACAAAGATAGCAAAAAAAATCGGAATTTGAAACGCCCATTGTGAAAAACATGGGAATGTGGCTAAAGGGTTCTGAAGAGTGGAATGGGTTCAAAGGGTTCAGAGGGGTCGAAGGGTGATTTATTAAAACCACTTTAGAACCATTTAGACTCTTTCAGAACCCTTAAACTACCTTTGCTAATTACTAATTCGCAATACCCGCCCCATTTTTTGCTCTCCTCTAAACCCCTCTCAAACAGCGCTCTGACGGGGTTTGATAAAAAAATTGCAAAAATTATTGAAATTTTTTAATAAAATATTTGGAGGTTTCGATTTTTGCCCTTACCTTTGCAGCGAAGTTTTAAGGTTCATTTTAGGTTAGTAGTTTTAGGTTGGAGAGGCCAATCGAAGGGTATGACACAGGTCGCATGCTTGATAACCAAAGGTTTAGAGATGCGAGCTATGTCATGGAAAACCCCTCGGTTGCCTCATTTTTTTTTGCAATTTTTTCTTTTGCTTCACCGATTATAATTTAGAATAACGCACTTACGAAGGCGCACCACCCCACCTCCAACTACTCACACCTATCCTCATCCACATCACCCCTTGAGTATATTAAGTCACTAATGTCCCTTTTGTCTAGAAAAACGATGCCAAATTCGGCTTTTGGTCGAAAAATTTGTTATTTTTTTCGCATCAAGGTGTGGTACAACTCGTAAAGCGCCGACATACAGAGACTTGACACATTTGCTATGTTGGGCAAATTACAATAAAAAAAGTAGATTTTATTGTATCTTTTATGATTTTTAATATTGTAAACGGGTCAATCTTTTGAGAGCGCTTGCAACATGCTCGTTTTAGCGCTACCTTTGTCTTGGCAAACAGTCAAAAATCAGCCTAAAAAGCAACATATCATGCGCGATAAAGAGCCCACAAACACCGTGCGACAGCCACAAGCGGCGGTGCTATTTGAGTACATACGCAACACCTCGAAGGCGACATTCTCCGTTGCCACCGAGCACTACGCCGTGGGGTACATCTTTCATGGTAACTGCACCATACTCTCGGGGTGCAAGCGCCACACGATACCCGAGAATTGCCTCTACATCCTCGAGCGCGGAAAGCATATCATAAGGAACACCACAGACCCCAATGGCATCTTCGAGCAAGTGGTTATT
>JAGBTW010000096.1 GCA_017631135.1 Alistipes sp. | reverse complement strand
GAGAACATCATCTGCTCGCGCGACACTGCCGACTGCTTCAACCCCAAGGTTATACAGGCGACGATGGGTGCTATATTGCGCGTTAGGGTGCACTACACCGATAACCTCGCCGCATTTCTCAAGGAGGCACACCGCGAGGGACTCAACATCTATGGCACACTGCTCGACGGAGACAACATCTACGATGCGAAGCTCGAGGCGAGTGGCATCGTCGTCATGGGCAACGAGGGTCGCGGCATAACCAACGAGACACGCGAGGCACTGACACACAGTCTGCTCATCCCACCCTACCCTGCCGATGCACCCACATCCGAGTCGCTCAATGTGGCGATGGCTACGGGCATCATCCTCGCCGAGTTCCGCCGCCAGCAACGTTAACCCCAAACCGAAACTTTTAACTACTACAATATGAAACGACTTGTTTTAGCCATTGCAGCCATGGCAACACTCTTTGCAGCCGAGGCACAGGTGCGCACCGAGCAGCTCCTGGAGCGCGGTTGGCGATTTACGCGCGAGGATAGCGTCGAGTTTATAGCTACCGACTACGATGATAACGCTTGGCAAGAGGTTACCATACCCCACGACTGGGCGATATATGGTCCTTTCAGCATCCACAACGACCGCCAAAATGTCGCAATCACACAGGATGGACAGAAGGAGGCTATGGAGCACGCTGGTCGCACGGGAGGTCTACCCTTTGTCGGTGTGGGCTGGTATCGTCTCGAGTTTGAAGCACTCTCATTCGAGGAGGGTAAGCGCGCCTCGATTATATTTGACGGCGCTATGAGTCACGCGCGCGTATATATAAATGGTACGGAGGTTGGCTACTGGCCCTACGGCTACAACTCGTTCCACTTCGACATCACCCCCTACCTCAAGGTGGGCGAGGCAAACACCCTCGCTGTGCGCCTCGAGAATGAGAATGAGTCATCACGCTGGTATCCAGGTGCGGGTCTATACCGCAATGTGCACCTCGTAGTAACCGAGGATAGCTATGTTCCCGTGTGGGGCACACAGCTCACAACGCCCATCGTAACCAAGGAGTTGGCAAAGGTGGAGTTGCGCACGAAGCTCACAACACCCGCCGATGCAGACAAGACTATCTATCGCATCGTAACCGATATAGTAGACCCCTCGGGCGAGGTGGTAGCTACGAGCGAGGCAGCGATAAGCCGCTACGATAGTTCGCTATTTGAGCAGGAGTTCGACATCGCCATGCCAGAGCTTTGGAGTGTTGACAACCCCGCGATATATTACGCAAAATCAAAGATTTACGCTGGCAACGAGCTAAAGGATGAGTACTCAACACGCTTCGGCATTCGCACGCTCGAGATAGTGCCCGACAAGGGTATGTTCATCAATGGCGAGCCCGTCAAGTTCAAGGGCGTCTGCAACCACCACGACCTTGGTCCTCTTGGTGCTGCGGTGAACGACGCAGCGATACGCCGCCAGATTCGCATAATGAAGGATATGGGTTGTAACGCCATCCGTACCTCGCACAACATGCCAGCACCCGAATTGGTGGAGGCGTGCGACGAGATGGGCATGATGCTTATGCTCGAGACCTTCGACGAGTGGAAGACGCCCAAGCTCTCGAATGGCTATCACAAGCACTTCGACGAGTGGGCAGAGCGCGACATGGTGAACCTCATCCACCACTACCGCAACAACCCCAGCGTGGTGATGTGGTGCATAGGCAACGAGGTACCCGACCAGGGTGATAAGATGTGGGGCCCCAAGCTCTCGCGCTTCTTGCAGGACATCTGCCACCGCGAAGACCCCACACGCTATGTTACACAGGGCATGGACCAGCCCCACAACGTTGTCTACAACAACATGGCAGCGATGATGGATGTTGCTGGCTTCAACTACCGCCCATGGCACTATGGCAATAGCTATCAGGCACTACCACAGCAGATTATCCTCGGCACAGAGACCGCATCTACGGTAAGCAGCCGCGGTGTCTATAAGTTCCCCGTTGAGCGTCGCTCGATGGCTACATACGACGACCACCAATCTTCATCTTACGATGTTGAGCATTGCAGCTGGTCAAACCTCCCCGAGGACGACTGGATGTGGCACGAGGACTACGACTGCTGCATTGGCGAGTTCGTATGGACAGGCTTCGACTACCTTGGCGAGCCCACACCCTACTACACCAACTGGCCCAGCCACTCTTCGCTCTTTGGTATCGTCGACCTTGCGGGACTACCCAAAGACCGCTACTACCTCTATCGCAGCCACTGGAACAAGGATGAGGAGACGCTCCACATACTCCCCCACTGGACATGGCAGGGCATGGAGGGTGAGAATATCCCAATATTCGTCTATACGAACTACCCCTCTGCCGTGTTGTTCATCAATGGCGTGAGCCAGGGCGTGCGCACCAAGGACACGACCGTAAACCTCGAGAACTCATGGGGTGAGGATGCAGAGAAGGCTCTTAAGCGCCAGTCGCGCTACCGCCTGATGTGGATGGACACAAAGTATGAGCCTGGCACAGTGAAGGTTGTGGCTTACAACGAGGCGGGCGAGGCTGTAGCCGAGAGGGTGATGACCACAGCGGGCAAGCCCCACCACATCGAGCTCTCGGTGGACCGCGCGACAATCGAGGCCAATGGCAAGGACTTGGCATTCGTAACCGTAAGCGTAGTGGACAAGGATGGCAACCTATGCCCCATGGCCGACAACCTCATTGAGTTTAGCGTTGCGGGCGAGGGTCACTACCGCGCGGGCGCTAATGGCAACTCTGTGTCGTTGGAGCTCTTCCACGAGCCCAAGATGAAGGCTTTTAGCGGCATGATGACCGCCATCGTCGAGAGCAATGACACCCCTGGCACAATAACCCTCACGGCACGCTCAAAGGGTCTTAAGTCAGCAAAGATTGTGATAAAGAGCGAGTAGACACAAATAGGACAAATAACAGACAATGAATATGATACAAACAACCAAGAGATTTTGGGCAGTCATCTGCCTCGCTGCACTCACACTCATCGGCTGTGAGTCGGGCGTAGACCCCAACAACCCACCCGTCATGGTGCTCGACTGCTACGAATTGAACGTCGACGGTGGCGGTGGTAACATACCCATCTACTACGGCATCACCAACCCCGTAAAGGGCGCAAAACCCACGGTGACCACGGGCGCGGAGTGGATAACACCCACAGAGATTACCGACGGCAAAATTATGCTTGCCATCGCTGCGAGTGACCAAAACGAATCGCGCATGGGTGTAGTGACAATCAACTACACTGGCATGGAGAAGGCCCTCAAGGTCTACGTTTTGCAGGATAAGCAGCTGCTTAACAGCTTCTCTTTCAGTGTCTCGGACGTAACATACAAGAGCTGCACCGTGCAGTACAAGCCCAAGGATAAGATGCGCCCCTACATGGCAAACATCATCGACTCGGAGTACTTCAAGCAGACGGGCATCACCGACGGCGCCCAGTTCGTGGCAAACGAGATGGAGAGTTACCTCTCGCTCGCACAGCGCAACAATATGACCCTTGAGGAGCTTATGGATCGCGTAAGCCCCCAGCTCATCTACTCGGGAGATGCCACACGCGAGTTTGTGGGTATGCAGCCAGGTGCTACATACACCATCTACAGCTATGGCGTTGAGTTCCACGGCAATAGTTATACGATGACTACGCCATTGCACACATACATCGTAGACATTCCCATGCCTACAATGTACGATGTTAGCTTCAACATAAGCGCAACGATGTCAAACGGTGCAGCGACAATCAGCGTGACACCCGAGAACTGGAATGGCTACTACGCTATACAGATTGCGCCCGAGGATAACATCCTATACATCCCCCAGGGCGAGAACCTCAACGAGTACGCCATTAAGAGTATCGCCTCGAGCTTCTACTCCAATGCCCGCAGCGCCATGAAGAGTGGTTACAGCGCCGAGCAGTACCTCAAGGCAAACTGCTATAGTGGCTATAAGAGCATCAATATGCAGCTCACGTC
Source organism: Alistipes sp. (assembly GCA_017631135.1). Taxonomy (GTDB): domain Bacteria; phylum Bacteroidota; class Bacteroidia; order Bacteroidales; family Rikenellaceae; genus Alistipes. Next base: position 8,866 of record JAGBTW010000096.1, on the reverse strand, counting down.
GGGTAAGAAGTATATGATTTTCGTCTTCGCCGTTGAGTCAAAGAATGGCGAGGTTCCCGTAATGCGCTCGATGCCCGTCATTAAGTACATCTAATATATAGTGTTATGCGTCTTCGCAGTCTTATATATATTTTCGCTGTGCTCCTACTGTCGTGTACGAAGCATAATGAGGTAGTGAAGCCCTCGTTCAGCGTCACGCCCACAACCCTCGAGGTGGCAGACATAGGTGGCGACTACGAGTTATGCTACACGCTCGACAACAACATGGGCATAAACCCTGTTGCTGTCACCGAGGCGGAGTGGATTGTAGAGGTTGACAACAGCACCGCGGGCACAATAGGCTTCAGGGTGCTACCCAACGAGGGTGACACGCCACGCGAGGCTATAATCACGCTGCGACACCCCTCTACCGATGAGACACCCTCGTGCATCGTCACGCAGCCTGCAGCACGCGAAACATACCTCACGCTTGAGGTCACAAAGCTCGACTACTCGGAGTGCGAAGTGAGCATTACGCCCTACAACGACGATATGCGCTACATCGTCATGATGGCAGAGAAGAGCTACCTCACGGGGTTAAACATCACGAGCGCCGAGGAGCTTATCGAGGCTGACAGAAGCCTATTTAACAGCTATGTCTCGGGGGATAAGAGCCTTGAAGCCACCCTCATCGAAAACAATATTGCTATAAAGGGCAATATTAAGCGAGTGTGGCAAGAGCTCTCACCCGCACGCGACTATGTAATCTACGCTTATGGCGTCTACCTGAATGGCGAACACTACGAACGCATAACACCCATAAGCCATATCGTCGTAGATAAGCGTCTGCCCGAGCGCAGCACGCAACTCTTCGAGGTGGCTATCACGACCGTGGGTCCAGAGGCGACCTTCGACGTTATGCCAAAGAGCTGGGAGGGCTACTACGCTGTACAGATTATCGAGGACAGCGAGGCGGGATACGTCGAACAGGGACTGCCCTTTACGCACGATGCGGGAGATGCCGTTGCCGAGGCGTTCTTCTATATAGCCGACCACCTCTACTACTTCGAGGAGATGGACGCAGAGGCCATCATGCAGCAGCTCGGCTATCGTGGCAACGCTACATTTCATAAGACGCTGAACGCCAACCACCGCTATATGGCACTCGTATACGCCATAGCCTCGGATGGTGGCAATGTGCCCATGGTGGTGTCACACCCCGAGGTATACTACTTCTCTACGGGCACTGTGGAGCGCTCGGACATGACCTTTGAGGTGCGCTTCGAGAATGTGCGCCCCCGCTCTGTGGATGTCACCATCACGCCCTCGAGCGACGAGCAGTACACAGCGGTGCTCATGTATGCCAAGAGCATGCCCGCGGGAGATAAGGAGGAGCAGCTCGAGTATGTCATGAATAAGTATGCCCCCTTGGAGCTCTCGGGCACATATAGCGAGCACATCGCACAGCTGCCCCCAGCCACCGAGTTTATATTGGCGGTATATGGCTACTATGCTGGTGCAGCGACCACCGACCTCTTTATCTATCGCTTTGCGACATTAGAGGATGGCGAGGGCGAGAACTACATAACAGCCGTCACCACCCGCGCCTACGACCTTGGCGAAGTTGCAGCCCTCGAGCCCTACTACTCATCTTTTGTGGGCTATGCCGACTACTTTGTATCTATTGAGGTTGCTACCTCGATGCCCGCGCCCGCGCTACACTTCGACATCTTCCGCAGCAACGTAACCGAGGAGTATAGCCTCGAAGAGATACGCGAGAGCCTCTTGGAGTACTCCTATAGCTCGTCACCCGACTGGGCGCTATGCAGCTATGGCAACGAGTATGTCATCTGTGGTTTGGCAGAGGATGAAAATGGCTATGTTGGCGAGATGTATGTGTCGGAGCCATTTGTTTTCGAGCGCGATGATGTGGGCAATGCGACAGAATTTATCGAGCTATACAGCGACTATGTGACACGAAGTGTGCTGAAACAGAGTATTTTTTAGCACTTTTCTTTGTAGAATAAAAATAAATACCTACCTTTGCGACCCGTATCAACCTCTTATAATGGGTGAAGGCACAGTTTGCGAGGGTGAGTTTGGTTAAACCCAAGCGCCAACCTCGAGTCACAAGGATTATTGTCGAAGGTGGCAATATGGTAGTGCCGACACAGCGATAATGTTGAGCGATAAACATTTAATTATTTGTTGCAACAATGAACAAAGATGCATTGATCAGACTCGTAAACGAGCAGATGTGGGCAAAGGGCGAGAACGATGTGCCCAAGTTTGAGGCAGGTGATACAATCACCGTAACCTATCGCATTGTCGAGGGTAACAAGGAGCGTCTCCAGAGCTTCCGTGGCGTAGTAATCCAGATTAAGGGTTCTGGCCGTACCAAGATGTTTACCATCCGTAAGGTATCTAACGGCGTAGGCGTAGAGCGTATCTTCCCCTTGTACTCACCCCACATCGACAAGATCGAGGTTAACAAGTATGGTGTAGTACGTCGTGCACGTATCTACTACTTGCGTGATCTTACTGGTAAGAAGGCACGCATCAAGGAGCGCCGCATGAAGAAGAGCGAGTAATCATCCTTGAGAGAGAAAGGAGCTGTCCAACACTATGTCGGGCAGCTCTTTCTTTTTTCATTGTATTGGCGTTTCATGCCCGAGCAAAGCGAAACATCACAAGGTCTGCAAGGCGGTTGATGGTCGTGCAACCCGAGAGATCCCTCACTTCGTTCTGGATGACATTGTCGCGAGAGTCCGAGTCATCACTTAAGTCTCTTAACGTCTCTTGAGTCCCTTAAGCCCCTTAAGTCTCAATCATTTTTCTACCAGATTGTTTGCCAAAAAGGAATTTGTTTGCTAATTTTGTGTAGCGTTAAACCACACAAAACCATACGACTATGAAGAGAATGTTATTTTTCGCTGCGCTAATATCAGCATTTTTCGCTCTCTCATGCGAGAACATCGAGCCAAAGGACACCGAAATTTCCAACGGCGAAGAGCAGACACCCAATGACGAAGAGCATAATGAGGAGGAAGACAACATCATCGTCGACTGGGCACCAATAGTTCTATATGTATACCTCAACGATGCCGAGGGCAACAGTCTCTTTGAGCCTACGAATGACAACATAACACTTACATACGAGGGTGATGAGTACAAAGTGGCCAACTACCTCTCGTCCGACACTCCCCAAGCCCAGACCTTGGAGTACATGGCGGTATTCGAGGGTGGATATATCACACGCAAAGCGGACGGCACAGCTTTTATGATTATTGGTGAGTGGAATAGAAACCAAAATTGGGAGATGTGCACCATCGAGATTAACTGGGGTGATGGCACAACAGACACACTCGCATTCACACACAGCTACACCTACGATAGCGAGTATCGCAACGATGCGGAACACAACTGGGGCTACACATTCTCATCGCAGTTCTTCCTCAACGGAGAGCCTAACCCTAATAACGAGTTTTACATTGTAAAGTAGCTGACTATTTAGGGCACAGGGTCATAGCCCGAGCCACCCCAAGGGTTGCATCGCAAGATACGCCAAATGGCGAGCAACAGTCCCTTTATAGGACCGTGCTTACGCAGTGCCTCGATGGCGTATGCTGAGCAGGTAGGCGTAAAGCGACAGCTGAATGGCTTCAATGGCGATATCGAGGAGTTATGCACGCTCGTCAACGAGCTTGATGATGCTACTCGCTCGTCGAACTTCTCTCTCGAGCTTCCCCACTAATTGGTTGTCAACGAGTAACTTCCGTTATATATTATAACTGACTATGCGGGTTACATTTTTGTAACCCGCATAGTCTTTGTAAATAGCTATATTGTGCTTATTTTTGCGCTAATATGATGCGCGGTCTCTATGCAGTATCTTGCTGTATGAGGTTTCTGTTGTGAAAAGTTATATTTTTGAAAATTGTCAATGAAATCGCGTAATACATTCAATATCTGCGCTATAAGAAAAATTTATAGGGGGGGGTAAATTTATAATAAAAAAATTTGTTTTTAGGGTTTAGAAGTGTTATATTTGTCAAAACGAGATGATTATGCTACATCGTAATAGGTTCTTCTAAAAGACTATATTCATGTGGTAGACGACTTAATATTAACCTCTAAAACCTAAAAACTATGAAAAAGATTACTTATTTGCTGATGGTGCTCGCTGTAGCATTCATCGCAGTTTCGTGTGAGAAGGAGCCACTTAGGCAGTTTAATGAAAGCCGCAGCCAGCAAGAAGTTGTGCCCGAGGAAGAGGATGCAGTGCTTGAGCAGCTCTATGGTTTGTGGACTCGTGTGACAGAGAGTGAGGGTTCATATAAGAATATGTGGGAGTGGCGCTTCTATGAGGATGGCTACAGCCTTCGTCATATTGAGACCTATGAGGGAGATAGGCTTATGGGTCTTAATAGTGGCCGAATTGATTACAAACTTGAGAATGGAAAATTCTATATCAAGTCGTATCACTATGATGAGTGGACTGCGTGGGATTATGCCATTATAGGAGATACTCTTACTCTATCTACTGAGAGTGATGGCGAGAGTGTCGTATGGACATTCGTTCGCACAGAGGATGCAAATGATAAATTGGTGGGATGCTGGGATGCACCTTATACAAATGGAAACGGACACAGGGTAGAGCGCCACTATAAGTTCCACACGCCTACATATGGTAGTGTCTACGATATGGTTTACGATGGTTCTGGCTCTTCTAAGGTGAACTTTCTCTACGAATTCAGATACAGAATCGAAGGCGATAAGATTGTATTTAAGAGACTTAACACAGGCTATGCGCTTACAGAGTATTCTATTGTCTATCGCCTTGAAGGTACTAAGCTCTATTTGAGCGAAGGAAATGGCGGCGAGACTATGTACTCAAACTTCTATAAGGAGAACAACATCCCCTTTAGACCATAGTCGAACTATCCAATAACGAAAAATGCCACAAGCACGCGCTTGTGGCATTTTATATTACTAATTACTCATTACTAATTGCTAATTAGTTACGGCACAGGGTCATAGCCCGAGCCACCCCAAGGATTGCATCGCAAGATACGCCAAATGGCGAGCAACAGTCCCTTTATAGGACCGTGCTTACGCAGTGCCTCGATGGCATATTGCGAGCATGTGGGCGTAAAGCGACAGCAGGCGGGCTTCAATGGCGATATGCAAATCTGATAGAAGCGCACCAGCCCAATAAGAGGCAACGCCAGCAGACGCTTACATGCGTTGAGTAACCTCTGCCAAAATCCTACGGATGGCATTTTCGATATTTTTATATGGGAGTAAATCCTTCGTAGAGTAGACGAAGGCGATGTCTACGTCTGCGCCATGCTCCTTGATTGCGGCATGGAGCGCATCGTTATTTAGGCGATAGGCCTCGCGCATGCGACGCTTGAGAGTGTTGCGCTTGTTTGCGCGTTTGTGATTGCGCTTGGGTACAGAGAAGAGCACCTCGACAGTTGGCGTGGTGCTCTCGCTCTTTAGTACCATATAGCGGAATGGATATACGAAGCCCGACGCGCCATCCGTAAAGAGGCGACGCACAGCCGTGAGCGACGATAGACGCTCCGACTTGGGGAGTGCGTGGGGCTTATCCATAAGTGTGGTTACGCCTTTTTTGGCGCGCGTGTGCGTGTCTTCTTCTGCAACTTTGTCTGCTGCTGGCGAATGAACTCCTCCTTCTCGGCATCCTCCTTAACCTCGGCATCCGCAACATCGAGACCCTCCTCTACCTTGTGGCAGTAGATATCGAGAGCCTTGACCATTGATGGTGCCTCGGGCGATGGCGCCGAAGCCTTAACCTTGAGTCCCGCCTCCTTTGCTGCGCGAAGCGTAGCCTCACCAAACGTAGCAACCACGGGGAGCTTATCGAGCTCGTAGTTCTCCGTAAGCGCCTTAACGTCGTTGGGCGAGTAGAGCGCGATGATGTCGTAGTCGAGGGGGTTGAGATCTGCCAAGTCTGCAGATACGGTACGCGCAAAGACTACTGGAGAGACCTTAAGCTTGAGCTTCGAGAGCGTCTCGGGCAACTCGGCCTTGAAGGGCTCGGTGAGCGCGAGCATGAACTTCTCGTCCTTATGCTTCACGATAAGCTCAACGAGCGAGTTGAACGTGCCATCAGCAAACGAAATCTTGCGCTTGCGATAGACGATATACTTCTGCAAGTAGAGGGCCACGGCCTCGGTGTTGCAGATGTACTTCATTGTCTCGGGCACAGTGATGCGCGCCTCCTCGCAGATGCGGAAGAAGCTATCGATGGTTGTGCGCGATGAGAAAATCATTGTTGTGTGATCGAGAATCTCGGTGCGCTGTGCGCGAAACTCCTTGAGAGATACTCCAACAACCTTAATAAGAGGCTTATAATCTACGTTGAGATTATTTTTTTCAGAAAATTCGAAAAAAGGCGACTTTTCTATAACTGCAGGACGAGGCTGCGACACTAAAATCTTACTTACTTTCACCCTCTGTTCTAATTTTATACTTTTATTCACACTCTTTTTTTGCCACACATTATAGCTTTGCGTCGAATGAATCACGAAATAAATAGCATTGATTAACAATGCTATATCGTAAATTCCAACAATAAACTACAAAGCTAACAGCTTAAAGAGCAAGCTCCATGGTAGCAAAATTGCGGTGCAAAGGTACAAAAAACAATAGAATATCGAAATCTTTTTTTCAATAAAGAACATAAAAACATCCTTTAGGTAAATTGCAAGTAGCACACTTGCGCATACTACGAGGGCGACACCAGCGGTAGAACTATCGCCACCATCCTTAAGCAGCCATATAGCCGTAACGGGATAGAGCAACACCACCGTGTGCACAAAATTCGTGTAACCGATATAGGACAAAACCTCGAGATTTGGGCTTGCAATAACCCAGCCAACAACCTTATGGTAGAGGAGTCGCCACACGGCATATCCAAACATCACAGCCATAGAGGCAAGAGGGGCCAACGAGTACATCCTTGTCGAGTATATCTCGGACGAGGGCTCGATGTTGCTCTCGGCGAGTCGTACAACGACCAATGCCACAACAGCAAAGCCCAAGAGCGATGCCATAGACTTGAAGCGCTGCAACGGCAGCTCACCACCCTCGAAGACCATGCGACGCTCGTTGCTGGTCGTAAATATGTCGCTCCATATAGAGCGTATGAAGCCCCACGAGCGCAAAAGTATCGCAAGGTAGACAACAATCGTTGCAAGCACTATAGACTGAAAGAGCGGTGTCTCGCTGAACGTCCTCTCGTATGGCACGCCCACGCCACCATCGCCGCGCTCGGTGCTTAAGCCAAACATTTCCGCTATACCCACCTCGCGATAGCCACCATCGGTGACAGCCTCGCCACTCTGCAACTCGGCACTACGACCAAAGAGTCGCGCGGGGCTGACAACATGATAGCCCTGCTCCTTGAGATATGTTATATCTTGGTTATTCATCTCCCTCACGACGTTTAAGCGTTATGCGAATTGTTGTTCCCTTGCCTATCTCGGAGCGCACCACAGCAATCTTTCCGCGGTGATACTCCTCTATTATGCGGCGCGAGAGCGATAGTCCAAGACCCCAGCCTCGCGTCTTTGTTGTATATCCTGGCTCAAATATGCGTGTCCAGTTACCCTTGGCGATACCCTTGCCCGTGTCGCTAACCTCGACAAAGACCGCATCACCACTCTCGCCAACGACGACATCGATGCTGCCATGACCCTGCAGGGCATCGAGCGAGTTCTTCATAAGGTTCTCAACCACCCACTCAAAGAGCGCAGCATTCATCGACACGCGTATAGGTGCTATGGCAAGACCGTTGTAGTTGAGCGTCACGTTGCGCGGTATGCGACGACGGAAGTACATCACCGTATCGCCCACCACCTCGTTAATATTTACGGGCGTGAGCTGTGTCTCCGAGCCAATCTTCGAGAAGCGGTCGACAATCTTCATGAGGTGCGCCAAGTCCTTCGACATCTCATCCACAGCTATTTGGTCCACAGGCTGCGTGCGCAAGTACTCCACCCAGCCCAAGAGCGACGATGTGGGCGTACCGAGCTGATGCGCCGTCTCCTTTGCCAGACCCACCCACACTCTATTCTGCTCGTTCTGCTTCGTAGACGAGAAGGCTATATAGGCGAAGACGGCAAAGACAAGGATGATGACCAACTGCACATAGGGGAATGCCGCAAGGGCCTCGCTATGGGCACTCGACACCATACCCTCGTAGTCGGTCTTACCATAATATATAGTATAGGTGGTCTGCTGCGTTATGCGGTGCGACACGGATATTGGTCTATTCACCTCACTCATAGCCATAATCTCCTTGCGCAGAAGCTCCCTATCGTAGGTCACACTATCGGGCAAGTTCGACACCACCACATTCAGCCTATCATCCGTAATCACAAGTGGCACATTGGTATGCTCGGCAAGCTTATCCAACAGCTCATAGTTGTAGCCAAAGCCACCAATGTTCGTAGAACGCAAAATATCCTCCCACATCGACACTGCATTGTGCTCCGCCCTGCGCAGCTGCTCCACAGCAACCTCATCCTCGTGCTTCATCTCCATGGACACAGTCCAAGTGTAGTATATAGAGAGGGCTGCGAGCGCCAAACCGAGGGCAATGACCACGGTGCGACGGCGTGTCGACATAAGCCTTGATGCTATCTTTATGCGAGGTATCTTCATTCTTACTGCGCAGCTAATTTTTAGTGCATATCGAGGTCCTCTTCACGAAGTATGCGGTTGTACTCCTCGCCATTAAGGAGCAACGCCACAGCCTCGCCCACAGCCTTGTCGTGCATCATAGAGTACTCCAAAGCACCCTCGCGATAGGCATATCGCAACACTATCTCGCTGGCAACAGCGCGCTCAATCT
>JAGBTW010000095.1 GCA_017631135.1 Alistipes sp. | reverse complement strand
GCAGGAACAGTGATAACAGCCTCTGATACCTCCTGACCCAAATAATCCTCGGCTGTCTTCTTCATCTTCTGCAAGATGATAGCCGAAATCTCCTGAGCTGTGTACTGACGACCGTCGATATCCACGCGGGGAGTATTGTTGTCGCCACGCACGATAGAATAGGTGCGCGAGCGATGTCGTTGCTTACATTGTCGTACTTCTCACCCATAAAACGCTTGATAGAGAATACCGTACGCTTAGGGTTGGTGATAGCCTGACGCTTTGCGGGGTCGCCCACCTTGCGCTCGCCCTCGTTTGTGAAAGCAACTACCGAGGGAGTTGTGCGATGACCCTCTGCGTTAGGAATAACAACGGGCTCGTTACCCTCCATTACAGATACACATGAGTTTGTTGTACCCAAATCAATACCAATAATCTTGCTCATAGTTTTAATGTTTTTATTTGTTTGTTACTTATTATTCATTTTGGGGTGTCGAGCATATCGCCATCGACGATGGAGATAATGGCAAATGGTATACCAAACAAAAAAAGTTGCAAAAAGTGACACAAAATGTTCGTGCCACGATGACATCTATGCCAATTAATCGACACGCGACTGCCATTTTGTCAGTTTTAGTTCACAACCGCAGGGCATAATGGCAGAGAGAGGGTAGAAAGAGTAGATAGGGCAAGAGTAGTTGTGAGTAGGCGCAAGCGCTGCTCGCTTATGGGTAGTAGAGAGTAGTAGCGTGATTATAGAGTAGGGAATTTAGAGAATAAAACAAAAAACACTAAACTCACTAAATTCCTTAAACTCACTAAATTATCATTATACTCCTCACCCATTTCACACCCCACTACTCCTAACTACTCTCAACCTACTCCTCACTACCCCAACCCTCAACTACTCCCACTACTCACTTTATCACAACTCATTACCCTCACCTCCTCCATGCCTCTTATTTCATATCTCTTGTTTTTTCAGTGTTTTTTTACTATATTTGCCCCAAATTACACTTGTGTAAATGGGGGTGTGCGGCATCTGCAAAAAGCGACACTTTGGGTAGTCAACAAAGCGATGCGCGTAACACTTTGATTATGAACTGTTAACACACTTTATTGAAATGACGAAAACAAACCACATCATCGAGATTTGCAACATTACAAAGTCGTTTCCCGACAAGGTAGTGCTTGACGATGTAAGTCTGAATGTTAAACAAGGAGAGTTCCTGACAATACTCGGACCATCAGGTTGCGGCAAAACAACACTATTGCGCCTGATTGCTGGTTTTAACTCCGCCTCAAGCGGTAAGATACTCATCGACGGCAAGGACATGACCTCCGTGCCGCCACATCAGCGACCTGTGAACACCGTGTTCCAGCGATACGCTCTTTTCCCAAACTACAACGTCTACGACAACATCGCCTTTGGTCTTAACCTTAAGAAGGTGGACAAGAAGGAGATTGAGGTGCGTGTGAAGCGCGCCCTGAAGATGGTGGGCATGACCGACTATGAGCACCGCGATGTGCAGTCGCTCTCGGGCGGTCAGCAGCAGCGCGTCGCCATTGCGCGTGCCATTGTCAACCGTCCCCAGGTGTTGCTCCTCGATGAGCCCCTCGCAGCGCTCGACCTCAAGATGCGCAAGGATATGCAGATGGAGCTTAAGGAGATGCACCGCACGCTCGGCATCACCTTTGTCTATGTGACGCACGACCAGGAGGAGGCGTTGACCCTCTCGGACACCATCGTCGTGATGAACGAGGGTGTAATTCAGCAAGTCGGCACACCTACGGATATATATAACGAACCCTGCAACGCCTTTGTTGCGGACTTCATTGGCGAGAGCAACATCCTCAATGCCACAATGATACGCGATGGCGTGGTGGAGTTCATGGGTAGAGAGTTCGAGTGCGTAGACACGGGCTTTGGCGAGAACCAGCCTGTGGATGTCGTTGTGCGCCCCGAGGATGTATACATCATCCGCAATACCGAGGCTGCGATGTTCCGCGGCGTGGTGCGCTCGTGCACATTCAAGGGCGTTCACTACGAGATGTTCGTTGAGACGCTCGACGGCTATGAAATTCAAATTCAGGACTATAACTGCTTCGAGCCAGGCACCGAGGTGGGCATGATGATTAAGCCCGCCGACATACATGTCATGCGCAAGGAGCGCACCGAAAACCGCGTGGAGGGCAAGCTCGTCGATGCTACGCATGTCGAAATACTTGGCGAGACCTTCGAGTGTGCACCTGTCGAGGATATCGAGAGTGGCGCAGAGGTAGATGTATGCTTCGGCTTCTCGGATGTCGAGCTCACGGACGACCCCGACGATGGTATCTCATGGGGCACTATACGCTTCATCTTGTACAAGGGTGACCGCTACCACCTCACCATACGCACCGATGACGACGAGGATGTATTCGTAGATACGCGCGACGTGTGGGAGGACCTCGACGAGGTGGGTATCAAGATTGCGCCAAGCGCTTTGCGCGTAGTGCGTCGTAACAATCAGTAATTCACGATATTAATTCCCTGAAGTTATAAGGAATGGGTAGATTGGTAAAATTCTTCTCGCGACGACGTAGCTGGAGCCTTCCCTATGTGCTCTTTCTCGCGGTGTTCGTAGTAGCGCCGCTCGTCCTTATCATGATTTACGCGTTTCAGGCGGAGGATGGTGGCTTCTCGATAGAGAACTTCGACAAGTTTGTGCACCAGCGCGAGGCTATCAATACGTTCATATACTCGATAGGCATCGCACTGATAACCACGATGATATGCATCCTATTGGGTTACCCTGCCGCATATATACTCTCCAAAATGCGTGCCTCGACAGCGCGTGTCGTGGTGATGCTCTTTATCTTGCCCATGTGGATAAATGTGCTTGTGCGCACGCTTGCCACAGTGGCGCTCTTCGACTTTTTGATGCTCCCCTTGGGTGAGGGTGCGCTCATCTTTGGCATGGTCTACAACTTCTTGCCGTTCATGATTTACCCCATCTACAACGTCTTGCAGAAGATGGACCGCTCGCTTATCGAGGCTGCCGAGGACCTTGGTGCTACGCCACGCCAGGTATTCTCAAAGGTGATATTCCCGCTCTCGATGCCAGGTGTTGTGAGTGGCGTGATGATGGTCTTCATGCCCACAATCTCGACATTCGCCATCGCCGAGCTGCTCACGATGAACAACATCAAACTCTTTGGTACTACCATCCAGGAGAACATCAACAACGGCATGTGGCACTATGGCGCGGCATTGTCGTTCATCATGCTCATTATCATTGGTCTAACAACGCTATTCTCGGGTTCATCAAGCGAGGATGGCACAAACGAGGGAGGCTTATTGTAGTATGAAAAAGTTTTTTTCGACCTCATATCTCGTGTTGCTCTTGGTGATGCTCTATGCTCCGATTATCATCATCGCAATATTCTCGTTCACCGAGTCTAAAGTATTGGGCAACTGGACAGGCTTTTCAGCAGAGTTGTACACGTCGCTCTTCTCGGGTGGCGTGAGCGACCGCCTCATCGACGCGATAAAGAATACATTCCTTATCGCCTTTGTTGCCGCCACGGTATCTACACTCTTGGGTAGCGTTGCTGCCATCGGCATCAACGACCTACGCTATCGCAAGCGTCGTGTGGTTAACTTTGTTAACAACATCCCCATCCTCAACCCCGACATCATCACAGGTATATCGCTGTTCCTGCTCTTTGTGTCGTTGGGCATCACCCAGGGTCACGCTACGGTCATCCTTGCGCATATCGCCTTCTGCACGCCCTATGTGGTGTTGAGCGTCATGCCCCGCTTGGTGCAGATGAACCCCAACATCTACGAGGCGGCACTCGACCTTGGCGCTACGCCCATGCAGGCTATGCGCCGCGTCATCCTTCCCGAGATACGTCCAGGCATGATTTCGGGCTTCATCCTCGCCTTTACGCTCTCGATTGACGACTTCGCAGTCACCATCTTCACCAACGGCACCGACGGCTTGGAGACGCTCTCGACATTTATCTATGCCGATGCCCGCAAGGGTGGTCTCACGCCAGAGCTGCGCGCCCTGTCGACCATCATCTTGGTTGTTGTATTACTGCTGTTGGTTGTTGTCAACTATCGTGCTGCACGCCAGGCAAAGCGCGCCGAGGAGCAGGCTAAACAGATTAAAAACTACTCACGCCGATGAAAACTATGCTTAACTACATAATGCGTATGGCTGCCGTTGTCGTCGGCTTCGGCATCCTCGCCTCGTCGTGTGGCGACTCGTCACGCCAAGAGATACTCAAGGTCTACAACTGGGGCGACTACATTGATGAGGAGCTTCTCACAGAGTTCGAGGCATGGTACGAGGAGCAGACAGGATGCCCCGTTACGGTGGTCTACCAGACATTTGACATTAATGAGGTCATGCTCGCCAAGATTGAGAAGGGCGAGGCCGACTTCGACGTGGTGTGCCCCTCGGAGTACATCATCGAGCGCATGATGCGCCACGACCTTCTGCAGCCCATCGTTACAGAGGAGTTCTTGCGCGACCTCGCAAAGACAGAGACAGAGAACTACTTTGGCTTCGTATCGCCATACATTGTCAACCAGTTTGACCATATCATAGCCCCCGATGGCCACAACCCCAACGACTACTCGGTGGGTTATATGTGGGGCACTACGGGCATACTATATAATATGGAGTATGTCACCAGAGAGGAGGCTCTGTCGTGGGACTTGATGTTCGACGAGCGCCTCGAGGGTAAGATATTGGTTAAGGATGCCTTCCGCGATGTATACTCGCCCATGCTGGTCTATGCTACTACCGTCGAGCTGCGCGAGGCGGGTGTGCTGGGTGAGGATGACACCCTACCCTTGAACGATGCGGAGGCTGCGGAGCGCGGTCTTGATGGCACGGTTCCCACCATCGAGGGACTCATGTACGACGCTTCGGATGGTTCTATAGCCCATGTCGAGGAGTACCTCAAGCGCATGAAGCGCCTTGTGGCAGGCTGGGAGGCCGACTTCGGCAAGGAGATGATGACGCAGAACAAGGCGTGGATAAACCTCATGTGGAGTGGCGATGCTGTGTGGGCTATCGAGGAGGCTGCCGATGTGGATGTTAGCCTCGACTATGTTGTCCCCGAGGAGGGCAGTGTGGTGTGGTTTGATGGCTGGGTGATACCCAAGTATGCCAAGAACCCACGCGCCGCGCGCTACTTTATAAACTATATGTGCATGCCCGAGAATGCCGTGCGTAACATGGATGCTACGGGTTATGTCAGCGTTGTGGGTGCCAGCGAGACGCTCGACGCCATGGAGATGCTCAACCCTGTGCTCGCCGAGATAGAGAGCCTCACCGCGGAGCTCGCCCAGTGCACTGACATGGAGAAAGCTGCAGAGCTCGAGGAGAGCCTTGCCGAGAAGGTGGCGGAGCGCGACGACATAGTCGCCATGGGAGCTTCGGACTTGAGCTACTTCTTCAAGAATGAGGATGGCACACCGCTCTGCTTCATCGACGAGGATGGCTACGAGGTGCGCGCAGATAGCGTCTATGTAGACCCTATCCTATACCCCGACATCGAGGTCATTGGCCGCTGCGCCATGATGCACGACAGTGGCGAGCAGACAGATAAGATGCTCGAGATGTGGTCGCGCGTCAAGGGTGACAACCTCTCGCCCACGATGCTCATCTTCATCATCGTATCGTTTGTCACACTCCTTGTGTGGGGCGTATGGCGCAAGGTGGATAACTACCGCAAGCAGCAGATGATGCTCAAGCGTCGCCACCATGCACAGCGCAAACCACAGAAATAGCCAATAAAAGAGACCTTAATGCATATTAACTAACTTAAACTAAACAAAAAGAAAATGACAAGAAAGCTTCTACTCTTCCTTGCCTCTACAATGATTGCCTTTCAGGCTATTGCCATTGAGCCCGCAACAGAAAACACCATCCCACAACCCACCGAGGAGTGCGCCGAGGAGGATGACGTGTGGTCATTCTGGTGGGAGGCGGGCTTCGACCTCGCATCAAACTATATGTGGCGCGGCTTCGACCAGTCGTACCGCGGCGGTAACCGCAATATGGTAGACCCCTCATTCCAGCCCGCGCTTACGCTCGGCTATGGTAAGTTCTATGCACGCCTTTGGGGCAACGCCTCGCTCTTTAGCGACTACAAGGAGTTCGATATGTTCCTCGGATTCCAGCACGAGGGTCTCGAGGTAACCATTTACGACGTCTTCTGTGGCGTGGGCAACGACTTCAACGCCCCCTTCTTCGATAAGTCGTCACACAACCTCACAGCTACCATCGACTACACCTTCTTTGACCGCTTGCGCTTGCACTGGGCAACAACATTCCTCCATCCTAACGACTTCGTCGTAAAGAATGGCGTCGAGCGCCGTGCCTTCTCGTCATACTTCGAGATTGCTTATACACAACCCTTTAAGGAGGTGTTCGATGTCGAGGTTATCGCGGGTGCTTCGCCCTGGACAGGTCCCTTCTGGTGCCCCACACGCGTAGGCAACGAGTACGATTGGGATAACCCCGCCAAGGGCTTCAACGTCACCAACCTCTCGATCACCTTGAGTCGCGAGTTCCAGCGTGGCGATGTGTCGTTCCCCATTAGCCTTGGCTACACCTATAACCCACTCTCTAACTACCACTACGCACTGCTCACCGCAGGCTTCTATTTCTAATCACAGAGCGCGGTTTATAACACAAGGGATGGCTGATTTATTTGGCCATCCCTTTGTTTTGTTGCTATAGAGATTAATGAGATTAGAGAATTTAAGGAGTTTAGGGAGTATAGTTTAATTCTATTGCTAAAATCCTTAAGCTCCTTAAACTCCTTAATTTCCCTAAACTCTT
>JAGBTW010000094.1 GCA_017631135.1 Alistipes sp. | reverse complement strand
TGATGCTCTCGAGCTCCTCCTCCTTAACTGAAAGGATTGCAGTGCGCTGCTCGGGCTTCTTGTAGAGCTCGTTGATGTTTACAGTGGTCTTGTAGCCAACCTTCTTGCCCTTCCACTCCTTGCGCTCCTCCTCGCTCATAGAGATAAGACCTACATAAGCCTCCTCGATGCGCATGTCGCCATTGTCCAAAGTTACGTTGAGTGCCTCATCGTTAGCAACCTTGTCTACGTCTACCAAGCGACCATAGCGGCGCAAGTAGTTAGAGCGGTACTCGGTGTGCATCTTCTTGTCAACCTTAATCTTGCTGTAAGTAACCTTGTCCTTTGCAGAGAGCTCGAGCTCAATCTTTGGAGCCTCGCCAATCTCGAATACGAACTCAAACTCGGTGTTGTTCTCGAAGTCGAAAGCACCCTGCTCCTCTGAAGGGATTACATCACCAACATAGTCGATGTTCTCCTTCTGCAAGTACTCGAACACTGAATTTGATGCCATGTGGTATGACTGCTCTGCAACGACGTGCTTGCCATACATCTTCTTTACGATGCCCATAGGTACCATACCGGGACGGAAACCGGGGACATTAGCCTTGCGCTTGTAGTCGCGCAACTGCTTCTCAACTGCCTGACCGTAGTCAGCCTCGCCAACAACGACCTTCAAAATTGAGAGGCCGCCCTCACGCTGTTCTCTTGTAATATTCATAACTCTATTTTGGTTTATTTGTTCTTCTAAATTTCTCTCTTTGAGACTCTCCCTTTCTATATATAGGTATAAAGTCGCGCAAAGGTAATAAAAAAATGTTAATTCGGAAATTATGATGGAGAAAAGTGAGTAATATTTTATCTCAAGGCTTTAGATTATCAATTTTTAGGCTACCTTTGTGGGTGATTATGGGTGCTTGTGCCCGCGTATAAAGTGTTGATTATGATATTAGATATTACAAGACATAAATTTTATGAGGGCTTAATCACGCTCTTTGTCATGACGCTCGTCTTGATAGCGCTGCTTGTGGTAAATGTGGGTGATAGTGGAGTGGCTGCTGCGCCTGACTCTCCCTTGATGTCGCTCCTCGCCTCGGCAATGTGTGGCGTGGGCTTTTTGGAGGGTGTCGCGGTTGTGTTTATGTATGTTGTGAGTGCCTTTGTCCTCACGCGCTCGGCACTACGAGCACACATATATCCCCAAGATACCATGGCGCCAATGTCGTTGTGTGCCGTCTTGACCCTGCCCATGATTTTGTCGGGAGATGCTCTGCACCAGGCTGTTGTCGTGGTGCTCATGGCATACGGCTTGGGTAATATGTTCTTTGGCTTTGCACCACGCAAGTGCATGAGTAGGCTCTTTGTTGCCATGCTCTCCTCGGGCACGCTTGCGGTTATCGAGCCCTCGCTCGTGGTCGTGCCAATCGTTTTGGCACTCTCGCTTATCGCTGCGCGTAAGAGGTTTAGAGAGATTGTCGTGGTTGTTGTGGGCATGCTTCTGCCTATGTTTGCCTACTGCTATGTGTCGTGGTTGTGTGGTGGTAGCTTCGCGGGTAGCGCTACGGAGTGGTGGCGTGGTCTTGTGGCAAACCTCTCGCTCAATATACTCGACAATATTAGCGTTACACGCTTGGTGTATATAGCCTTTGTAATATTCATGCAAGCCGTCTCGTCGGTGTTCTACTTTGCCCAGCGCGATATTAACGCTGTTGTTGTGCGTGGCGTATGGCGCACATTGCAGATGCTCTTCGTCGTAGCTTTGCTGTCGGCTCTCATGATGCCCTCGGCATCCGACTCGATGCTCACGGTTTTGGTTATGACCTCCGCCGCGTCGCTTGCGATGTTCTTCATTCGCTCGGGCGCTCTTATAGCGGTTGTGACCTATGTGGCTATTGTGGCTCTCGCCTTCGCTGCGCTGTTTTAGGTGAGAGGGATGATATAAATGATGAAGGAGGACGTCTTCACAGATGGTCCTCCTTCTGAATTTAGTTAGGTTAATGAGAATCGAATCAAAGAGCGATTGGTGTGTCCATGAGAATTAATCGAGATGAGTGCTCTTTGACTCTCTGTTTGCGATGCAAATGTACGCAAAATTATCTCTCGCACCAAATATTTTTAATGAAAATTTGCATATTACGCTAAAAAAAACCTCAAATTAGCCCTTTTATGTGCATCTTTATGCAAGTCGTGTGCGTTTATGCAAAATCTAACCGCCAGCCTTTTTGCATTTGTAACCCGCCTTGGTGAGAAGCTCCACCACTCGGTCGCGGTGGTCACCTTGGATGATTATCTCGCCATCCTTGGTTGTGCCACCCACGCCACAGCTCTTTTTGAGCTCCTTGCCGAGAGCTGCGAGGTCGTCGCTTGTGCCCACATATCCGCGTACCACCGTAGCCACGCGACCGCCCTTTAGTCTGTCGAGCCACACTTTGAGGTTCTGCTTCGAGGGGTCGAGTGTCTCTGCCTCGCTCTCATCGCCTGTATTATATGCAAAGTCGGGATTTGTCGAAAAGACAACGCCCAACCTATCCTTCCAATCGCTTGCCATAGTAATAATTTTAGGTTTGACTATACAAAGATAATAAAATTTTTGTAACTTTACGCTATGAAACGCAAGAACAGACATCGCCGCCGCGACCTTGCGGCATACAACCCTAATAGGCTGCCTGATATTCTGCCACCCGAGGATGACAGGTATCTTGTGAATGTCTATGTCGAGGGATATGAGGATGTCGCCTTTTGGCGTGGCATCTTTGACCACTTCCGTAACCCCTATTTGCGCTTCGAGATTTCGGTGCCCAATCGTGATGATTTGCCCAAGGGCAAGAAGGTGCTCCTGTCGATGCTCGAGCGTGAGGACAAGGAGCGTGTGCTGCTGTGTGTAGACTCCGACTTTGACTACCTCTTTGATGGGGCAACAAATCAGTCGCGCGATGTGCTCGGGGCAGACAACATGTTTCACACCTACACCTACGCTACGGAGAACTACTTGTGTTATGCTCCGTCGTTGCGCAATGTGTGTGTAAAGGCAACGAAGAACGACACGCGCATCTTTGATTTTGAGCGCTTTATGGCGGAGTATTCGACGATTATATATCCACTGTTTTTGTGGTATGTATACTCTGCGCAGCTCTCTACCGAGAGTGTGTTCACGCTTGCCGAGTTTCGTGCTTCGGTGCGCTTGGGTTATGTCGATATACGCCATAATGGCGAGAGCACGCTGGCTTGGTTGGGGCGCAATGTGGAGCGTCGTCTGCAGAGTCTCGAGCGCGATAACCCCTCGATGTGCGAGGCTATAGATGAGCTGGGCGCGAGGCTCAAGAAGCGTGGTGTGGAGCGTGATAACTGCTACCTCTTTATGCATGGTCACACTCTCATGGATAATGTTACGATGCCACTATTGAACGCCGTATGCGACAAGCTGCGCCAACTCTCGGTGGCGAAGATACACAACTCGAAGGTTGAGGGCGTGGCACTAAAAAACGAGTTGCAGAACTATACAAACACGTTGCGCTCGATACGCGATGTGTTGCTCGATAACGAAAATTATACTTCGTGTCCGTTGTATAAACAGCTGCGTGACGACATACAGAGCTATCTCGATGTGATGATTGGGCGCATTAAAGCGGAGCAACCTGTCGAGGTGATGCTGCGCCACAACTTTGAGCCGTAGAGCCTGTCGAATAAAATGGTTTTTGATAAATGTTTTAGGGTCTTTTTCGGTCGCAAAAAGACCCTAAAACTTATACATTTGCATATTTTATTAAGGTTTTTTGCAAAAAACGTTTGTATTTTGAATTATTTTGATTATTTTTGTCTCTGACAAGACGAAATTTTATCGAGATAATTATAACCTTAAACTGTAAATATATGTCTAATCATTGTCCGGCAACGTGCCACTCATACACAATTGAGCCCGAGGCTGGCTTCTCGTTGGTTGCTCTAAAGGCTGGAGAGAAGTTGGTTGTTGAGCGCGGCGACAAAAATAGTTTGCTGTTCCTTACAAAGGGTAATTTCGAGATTAGCTCCGAGGAGCGCACCGAATATGTTGTGCGCGAGGGTCACTTCGTTTTTTGCTTCCGTGCATACCACTACGAGGTTACGGCGTTAAGTGATGTCGAGATTATTCGTGCGCACTTCATCGCTGCGGGTGCTGCGTGTGACATGATACCTTTCAATAGC
>JAGBTW010000093.1 GCA_017631135.1 Alistipes sp. | reverse complement strand
TTCACCATGCTCAAAGACCTGCGCAAGAAGGTGGCCAAGAAGCACGACCTGCCCCCCTACGTCATCTTCCAAGACCCCTCGCTTGAGGATATGTCTATCCAGTACCCCATCACTATCGAGGAGTTGCAGACTATCTCGGGCGTAGGTGCTGGCAAGGCACAGAAGTTTGGCGCGGAGTTCGTCAAGCTTATCAAGGCTTATGTCGACGAGAAGGAGATTTTGCGACCACAGGATATGGTCGTTAAGGGCGTAGCCAACAAGGCAAGCAACAAGATATTCATCATCCAGTCTATCGACCGCAAGATGGACTTCGAGGATATTGCACGCGCCAAGAACCTCGACATGGACGAGCTGCTTACAGAAATTGAGGCTATCGTAAACTCTGGCACACGCCTCGACATACAGTACTACCTCAACACCGTCATGGATGAAGATAAGGTTGAAGACATCTACCTCTATTTCAAGGAGGATGCCGAGACCGACTCGCTGGATGACGCCATCGATGAGCTCGGCTCGGAGTATAGCGAGGAGGAGATACGCCTTGTGCGCATCAAGTTTATATCGGAGGTAGCGAACTAATATAGGCGTATGAGTGAAGTAAGAGCAAAGAAGGCTCTCGGTCAGCACTTCTTGACCGACCTAAACATAGCGCGCAAGATTGCAACATCGCTCTCGGGCGGCAGCGACGAGACACCCGACAAGGTGTTGGAGGTTGGCTGCGGCATGGGCGTGCTCACGCAGTACCTCTTGCAGCGCACTGACATTGTGACCTATGGCGCAGAGATAGACACCGAGTCGGTGGAGTATCTCCATGCCCACTACCCCGAGTTTGCACCCCGCCTCACGGAGGGCGACTTTCTGAAGATGGACTTGCGTGCCGAGTATGGCGATAGGCTCAAGATTATCGGCAACTTCCCCTACAACATATCGTCACAGATATTCTTCAAGGTGCTCGAGAACCGCGACATCGTGCCCGAGTGCGTGGGCATGAGACAAAAAGAGGTCGCTGTGCGCTTGGCTGAGCCCCCAGGCTCGAAGGAGTATGGCATATTGAGCGTACTGTTGCAGGCGTGGTACGACATCGACTACCTCTTTACCGTGGGCGAGAAGGTCTATAACCCACCTCCAAAGGTCAAGAGTGCCGTTGTGCGCCTTGTGCGCAACAATGTCGAGAAGCTCGACTGCGACGAGCAGCTATTCATAAAGGTCGTTAAGGCATCGTTTGGTCAGCGTCGCAAGATGTTGCGCAACTCGCTTAAGGCTGCCTTTGGCAACTTCGGTGGCAACGAACACAAGTTCTTCACCATGCGTGCCGAGCAGCTGTCGGTTGCCGACTTTGTGGAGCTAACCAACTGGGTATCAGAGAATAAATAGCAGTGCTATGGCATCAAACAACTACTATATAGCGACATTTCGCTGGAGTAAGATGGTGTGGGTTATCAGCATCCTCACCACGCTTCTGCTTGTGGGCACGGTCGTAGCAACGCTCTGCGTGCCCGAAGTAGCCAACAACAAAGAGGCATTTGTGGTCATGATACTTATCTTGCCCCTACCCTTTGTCTGCTTCGCGCTATCGCCACGCCGACTATATCTTATCGGCAACACACTCGTTATCAAGCGCTGGGTGGGCAGCGTGACAATACTCACCGACGACATTACATCGGTATCAATAGCTGACAAGATGACCATACTACGCTCGAAACGCGTAATGGGCAATGGTGGTTATTTTGGCTATACGGGTCACTTCTACAGCCATCTATATGGCAAATTCAGAATGTTTGCCACCGAGACAACGAACCTGTACCTTATACGAACCAAGAGGCAGAACTTCGTTATCAGCTGTTCAAACGAGAAGTTAATCGAAGAGCTAAAAAACAAAATTAAGGAATAGCACTAATACAATAATCCTTGATTTTATGGTGCTTCGCACCTTCATTATGACTAATGTTGCTGTTTTAAGTAAACTTAATCAGCAACATTAGTCATAATGCTACTATAAGTAGCATAAAATCAATAATTACAACTGCATGATATTCATTATAATAAAGAAAATATATTTACATTCCACCCCAAACCCCTGCCTTTGACAAAGGAGGGGCTTGTTGCAAGGCGTTGCCTTGCCACCTAAAGGTGTACATTATTCGTTACAAATGGCTTACAACCAGACCTTTAAGCATTACTACCAATTAAGGAATAAAAACTTTGTGGTCGGAGAGGCGGAGAACTAACTCACCGCGATAGCTATCCACAACGCCAATTAGTGTCACTACATCATAGAGGATATGCTCCATGGCGTAGTGACATCTGTTTTGTGTGGCAACGGTGAGCGTCTCAACACCATCGGTAAAGTGACGGAGTGACGACTCCGCGGGCACCTCCTCGGCATTATCGTCGCACCACGACAAACCGCGCTCATCCAACTTTAGGTGCACGCCATCTACGCGCACATAGCACATCACATCGTCATAGCCTATTTCGGCAATACTCATTTTGCGGGCGGGCACACGCGCATCACCCTCGAGCGATAGGGTGACATAGTTAAACAACTCCTCGCCACTTATGCGATTTACGACATACTCCGCCGTAGGCTTTGCGCCAAGCACATAGCGGTCACCCTCTCTGCCTACATAGAGCCCCGAGCAACGAATTCTCGCACCTGCATATAGTGGCACTACCCTATCGACATCGTCGACATCAACCTTCACCTCTATGCCTGCAGTGCCGTCATAGAGCATAAACGACTTATAACTCTCGCCGAGCTTGTCGTTCATAACCACACACCCCTCAACCCATATATCATTGCGCACAAGCTGACTCCTCTCGCTCGCCAACGAGCATAGATAGGCAATCGACACATCACCCTCTACAGGGTTTTGTTCTCTATCGCCCTGCGAGCAGGATAGCGCAAAAAGGAGACTAATAACGAGTACAATCTTTCGCATAACGCATCTTTAGTTGATAACACTCCGCGCCACCGTCATACTTGCCCCACTCAACAATGCCCGACAGCGACACCTCATCCAACGGAATAGACTCCTCTGCAAAGCGGGCATAGTCGCGCGTGTAGAGAGCAATGCTATCTCCCGCCACATCCTTAAATAGTGCATAGCCACGCCAACGAGCATCATAGAGCGTCTCTCCCGCCAGCGTGTCAATGCTCGTAGAGGCAACGACATGCAGACCATCAATGCGCACCAATCGACCACAATCGCCCTTCGTAAGTTCTGCAATAGCGACTCTACGCGGGCTTTGCACCTCGACATCACTACCACGCACAACAACCCTATCCACTGCCTCGCGCGAAGCCAAGTAGCCAACCTCATAGCTTTCGTAGTCGGGAGCTTTAGTGCCCACGACAGCAACACCGCGCTGATACGCCACATAGCACCCCTTGAGGCGCAACGCTACAACAAGCCCCTCGTGGTAGTTTGCCGCCAAGGGCGATATGCCCATCATAACCTCCACTGCTGCTGTGCCATCATCGACAACCATCGAGCGGTAGTAGTTCTCTTCGGCATCCGACGATATTACGCGCCCCACGACCACAACATCATCCTCTATAACATGGGCATGAGTGCCAACAATGCGACTCTTGAGCGTTGCGATAGTGGTATTTGGTGCGGGCAGCTCGGGGTAAATACAAGGCTTGTCAGCCACATTATAGCAACTGACAAGCATAAAACACAACACTATGTAGACAATACGTCTAACCATTTGATGAATTTTTGGACTCTACCCACGAGTCTTTCAAACCAAGGAAGTAGAGTATACCATCAAGACCTACGGTCGAGAGTGACTGACGCGCCGTCTCACGCACCTTGGGCTTCGCATGGAACGCGATGCCGAGACCCGCGATGTTGAGCATGGGCAGGTCGTTAGCGCCATCACCCACAGCCACAGACTGTTGAATATCTATATTCTCGAACTGACACAACAGACGCAATAGTTCCGCCTTGCGAGCACCATCGACAATCTCACCCGTATAGCGACCCGTAAGCTTGCCATCCTCAACCTCCAACTCGTTAGCATAGACATAGTCGAAGCCGAAGCGACTTTTGAGGTAGTTGCCAAAGTAGGTAAATCCACCCGAGAGGATAGCGGTCTTGTATCCCACACGCTTCAAAATCGTCATCATGCGGTCCACACCCTCGGTGATGGGCAGGTTAACGGCAATATCCTCCATGACGCTTACATCCAAGCCCTTCAACAGCGCCACACGCTGCTCGAAGCTCTCGCGGAAGTCTATCTCGCCACGCATAGCACGCTCGGTAATCTCGCGCACCTCTGCACCCACACCCGCACGGTCGGCCAACTCGTCGATAACCTCGGTGCGAATAAGCGTAGAGTCCATATCGAAGCATATCAAGCGGCGTGAACGACGGAAGATGCCATCCTTTTGGAACGATATATCGACATCGCCCTCCTTGGTGATGCTCATCAGCTCGTTCTGGAAATGGCTCTTGTCTGACAGAGTTCCACGCACCGAGAACTCGATGCTGGTCTTTGGTGCACGCTCATCCTCGTCCAAAGGCATGCGACCCGTAAGGCGGTTAATATCGTCGATGTTGAGCTCCGCCTCGGATATAAGCTGCGTTACGCGCGATATGTGCTCCGCGGTAATCTTGCGACCCACAAGCGTGAGGATGTAACGATTCTTGCCCTGACCCGTAACCCAACGACGATACTCCTCCTCGTCGATAGGCGTGAAGCGTATCTGAATATTCATCTCCGAAGCCTTGAAGAGCAGCTCCTTCATTATCTGTCCCGAGCGCTCGGGCGTAGTCATAAAGAGGATGCCCAAGGTCAGCGACTGATGGATGTTCGACTGACCGATGTCGAGGATAAAGGCGTCGTGACGCGCCAATATGCCCGTAAGCGACGAGGTGAGACCTGGCTTATCCTCACCCGATATGTTTATCTGAATAATCTCTACGTTCTCTCGCTTCATATAGTAGTGTGCTTTTTGCGTTACTTTGCACAAATATACAAAATTTTGCGTTACGATGTAACCCCAAAACCACTAATTTTCACAAAACTCGCAATCTTCCTTATCAAACGCCACATCGTTAGACATTAACAAAGGCTCATCCTCAAAGGTGTAACACTCCGCAACGCGCGGGCGGGGCAACTTCGTAGTTGGCACAATGGGGCGACGCTTCAACGGAACGGTGGGCTTCACCGCGGGATATATAGGGTCGGGAGTCTCTGCATCAAACATGCTCTCACAGCCCACAGCAAGAAGCACTACAACACAATATAATATCGCTCGCAACAATCTCATAATCATGTCTACTACAATCGCTTACAACTCATCCACTCTATAGAGCGCCGTTGCACCATCCACCTCTATCTCAATCTCGCACTCACCCACCACAATGTCGCGAAGCTCGAGCACGCCGCCATCGACAACATACGAGTTTGAAGAGCCCGTTACGCAATCGACAACCCTCACCACAGCGCAGCTAACCCCACAAGCGAACTCCACAACGACAACGCCATCGGCCTCTTGCCACACCTCAACAGCGCGTGGGCGGGGCAACTTCGTTGTGGGCACAATGGGGCGACGCTTCAACGGCACAGTAGGTTTTACGCTTGGGAGTTGTATATCTCCTGGTGAAGTTACCTCACCTGCAGAACATCCTACTGCGAGCATGGCAACGATGCCATACAATATATATTTATATAGTCTCATTTTGCCACTCTATTTATCAGTGAGCAGACCTACAAGATATTCACAATCTTGTCCGCCGACACTCTTTATCTTCTGTTTAATGTTATACTTAATCTTCGACACAGCCACAGGGTCGCTATCGATAAATAGCGCAATGGCGCGGTTAGAGAAGCCCGCAAACGAGTATAGCGCAACACGATAGTCTCTGTCGCTCAACCTCGGCAGGGTCTCCTTAAGGCGCTGCATAGCATTATCACGATAGCTGTCCACCGTCTCCTCGAGCCTATCGATGCGCGCAGCATCACTCTTGATAACTGCAATGGTATCTGTAACCTTGTTGAACACCATATTCTTATGGCGCGACGAGCCACTGTGGTCGTAATATATATCGCAGAGCTCGTTGAGCTCACTAAAGCGATCACGATAGAGCGACGATATGGACAACGCCATGTCGTGGGGCACGCGCTCGAGGTCTACACGAAGGCTCTCTATGGTCTCGATGTGGCTTGCTATCTCGCTATCCTTGCGACGCATGCGATAGCGCAGATAGAGCAAGAGGGCGACAACCACAGCCACAAAGCCAATGCCCGAAGCCACATATATCGTAACATTACGCTCAAGCATAAGCTCCCTCTCGCGCATCTCGGCTGCGAGGTTAGACTTTAGCATCTCGACCTGAACATTCAACACGGGCTGCTCCAACACCTCGAGCATAAGCTCATCTTGCGACATCTTGCTTTGCTCCTGCCAATATAGTGCGCGGTCGTGACGCCCGCAGTTGCGGTATATTATATAACGCGCATAATCTATATCTGCCCACTCTACATCCTCCTCGAGTGTCTCGGCATGGTCAACAAGCGCCAATGCCTCCTCCAACTCTCCGTCGTGAGCCATAAGCATAGCCTTGGCACAGATGAAGTGAGGTTCGCCATAGAGAAGCACACCCTCTGTCTCAAACATAGAGACATACTTGCGACACATGTCATAGTCGTCGAGATATATCGACAGGTCGAGCAGTTCGTGCGCCAAAGCACATATAAATCTTGCATCGTTCACCTCTATGGCATAGTCAAGGACATCCTCCAGCACAACCTTTGCATCCTCAAACCTGTGCAGCTGAATGAGCGTGCCACCAATGTCGTAGTTCTGATACTCGACATGCTCCTTGTAACCTAACTCCGCATACAAGTCGCGCGCCGCAGTATATGCCTCCAAAGCATTCGCATAGAGGCAACCCTCGCTATATATATCACCCTTTAGGCGCTGCACCGAGCCATAGAGCTTGCCATTCTCAACACTCTCGAGCGACTCCTCCGCCTCCATGAGCGACACCATAGCCTCGGCAAGCTCGCCACGATTGTAAGCTACACGCGCATGCTGATACATGGCACGAGAGCGCTCCGCATGGTTATCACTCTCGAGGTAGTAGCGCATCATGGGCATGGTGAGCGAGTCGGAGTCCACGTCGACATAGTTATAGTAGTATGCCTCGCTAACCACCAAGGCGTAGCGCGCCCTATCCTCCTCGGTGCGCAGCTTCGCGGGGTCAATCTTCTCGACAATAGCCAACGCGCGCTCGGGACTCTGCTGGACAATCTGCGCCGCGCTATCAAGCTGCTTGAGCATCTCGCCATCGGAACACCCCACACAAAGTGACAAACATGCCACCACCAAAAAATATGTCACACGCAAAAATCTCACTGCCATATTTATTAATATTGTACAAATATAACGATAATTACCCAAATTACAAAAATCTCTTCAACAAGAGAATTCGGATGTTGTTTGCTACTGCAAAATTACTATAACACCACAAAGAGACCAAATTTTAGAGCCACAACTTTTTCCGCGACAACCACTAAACATCCCTGATTTTCAATAAGTTATAAATCGTATTTTTACAAGTTTTTCATAGTATTGAAAATCAACAAGTTACAAGCCCATATCATATAAATTTATATAATACTGATTTTCAATACATTACATCATTATACTCAAATATTATCAAACGAACACAAACCTTCGATAACCCAAAGCCATAGCAGAAAAACATAGGCGGGTGTTTATAAGAAAAATTGTGCATTTCGTAAAAATATTGATAACATCGTAGAAATATTTAATTTTTTATAGATAATTTCAAAAAAATTTTATTATCTTTGTTCTACTAAACAAAAGCAATCGCAGACAGATATGACATCATTAGCGAAGTATTTTAACATCGATGCCGATGCAAACCTCAAAGGCATCACCCACAAGAATAATATCATCAAGCGAAATATCATCGCCTACATGGCTATTAATGGTGAGTCGACACTCTCGGAGCTTACTCGCGAGTTGCACATCAGCGTGCCCACGATGACAAAGCTCGTGCAGGAGCTTGTTGACGACAGCATCGTCATCGACCTTGGCAAGGTCGAGACACCTGGTGGCCGCCGCCCCAATGTCTTTGGCTTGGCTAACTCGGCGATATACTTTGCGGGCATCAACGTGGGTCGTGACCACATGACGTACGTCGTCACCGACCTTCAAAACAACATCATCAACGAGCATACGGACAACAGCTTCGAGCTCGTTGACCGCCCCCAATGCTTGGAGCACATCTGCCAAAACATCGAGAACTTCATCGCTGGTTGCGGCGTCGACCGCGAGAAGATTTTGGGCGTTGGCGTATCTATCGTGGGTCGCGTGAACCCTGAAACAGGTCGCTCGTACAAGTACTTCACATCGTGCGAAGAGTCGCTCACCGACATCATATCTTCGCGCATAGGCATACGCGTGATGCTCGAGAACGACACGCGAGCACGTTGCTATGCCGAGTACACAACAGGCAAGTCGAAGAACGAGAGCAACGTACTCTACTTGCACATGGGTCGAGGCGTGGCTATCGGCATCGTCATCGAGGGCAAACTTTACTACGGTAAGAATGGCTTTGCGGGCGAGTTCGGACACATCCCCTTCTTCGACAACGAGATTATTTGCGCATGTGGCAAGAAGGGCTGCCTCGAGAACGAGGTTTCGGGTATTGCCATCGAGAATAAGATTGTAGACCTCATAGCGCGCGGCGTGAACACCCACCTACGCGAGATGTACGACCGTGGCGAGAGCATACACATCAACGACATCATCGCTGCAGCGCGCAACGACGACAACCTCGCCATCGAGCTTATCGAGGAGGCGGGCGAGAAGGTGGGCAAGGCCGTGGCATTCCTCATCAACACCTTCAACCCCGAGACAGTGATTGTGGGTGGTAACCTCGCTATGGCGGGCGAGTACCTCATGTTGCCACTTAAGTCGTCAACCAATAAGTACTCACTAAACCTTGTGTATAAGGACACCAAGTTCCGCGTGTCGAAGATGACCGACGGCGCAAATGCCTGGGGCGTGGCGATGCTTATTCGCAACAAGGTTATCGGTCTGTAGCGATGACTCTTGACACCGCTCTAACCACATGCCGTCTGCGCGCCATCGAGCCCTCGGATGTGGACATGCTCTACATCTGGGAGAACGACCCCGCTGTGTGGCGTGTTAGTGGCACTACCGCCCCACTATCCTATCAGCGCATCGCGCAGTTTGTCGAGGAGCAGAGCTACGACCTCTACGCCACACGCCAGATGCGCCTAATCGTTGAGTGCGATGGCAGGGCCGTTGGCACGCTCGACATTGTGGAGTTCGACCCGCAGCACCTACGCTTCGGCATCGGCATACTCATCTACGACACCACAGAGCGCGGCAAGGGATATGCCCACGCAGCGATAGAGGCGATTAAGAGCTATGCGCGCAACACCCTCGGTTTGAAGCAGATATGGGCAAGCATAGCCGAGGATAACGCTCCGAGCATTGCTCTTTTCGAGGGCTGCGGCTTTGAGCTATGTGGTCGCCGCAAATCGTGGCTCCGCCACCACGACCGCTATATCGACCAGCTTGAGTATCAGTGTCTTTTATGACACGCGCGAGGGTGTAGAAAAAGAGTAGTGAGGGGTAGAAAGGAGTAGAAGAGTGTGATTAAGGAGATTAGGGAATTTAGTGTTTTACTGTGGTCGCTAATTTCTCTAATTTCTCTAAACTAATAATTCCTCAACTTTCATTAGCCCCACGACCAAATTTTGCATCAGAAGGGGTCAGGCTTGGTCTCGACATGAAATTAGCCCGGATGGGTAGT